>JARLIV010000035.1 GCA_031291555.1 Methylovirgula sp.
GGATCGGCGCGCCGTCGACGAAATCCCACAGATAATGGCTGAAGCCCGCATCCTCCTGGAGCGCGAGATAGGCTTGCGCCGAGGCGACCGCGCCCTCGATCTTGGCGCGGTTGCGGACGATGCCTTCGTTCTGCATCAGCGCGGCGATCTTCGCCGGTTTGTAGCGGGCGATTTTCGCCGGCTCGAAATGGTCGAAGGCTTTGCGGAAGTTCTCGCGCTTGCGCAGGATGGTGATCCAGGAAAGCCCGGCCTGAAAGCCGTCGAGGATGAACTTCTCGAAGAGCGCGCGGTCGTCGAATTCCGGCACGCCCCATTCCGTGTCGTGGTAGGCGAGATAAAGCCCATCGCTGCCGGGCCAGCGGCAGCGCGTTTTTCCATCGGCGTGCTGGTGCTCGTGTGTCATTGCGGCGGCGCTGGCGTCACATCGAGCGCGGCCGTGCCGGCAATGAGCGGCGTACCGGCGGCCTTGGCGTCCTCGACCCGGTCGAGCCGCAACATGGCGAGCCCGGTCGCACCGGCGACGGAGCCGATACGGCCGATATTGATGTCGCCCATTTTCACCTCGGCGCCGGGGGCGGGCGGCGGCCCGTCGAAGCGCACTTTCAGAATACGCTTACGCGCCGATTTGCGGAAATGCACGCGGGCGACGACCTCCTGGCCGGGATAGCAGCCCTTCTTGAAATCGACGCCGTTCAGCCAGTCGAGATCGGCGTCGTGCACGAATGTGTCGCCATAGGCGAAGTCGATCCCGCCCTTCGGCACGCCGAGCGCGGTGCGATGCTCTTCATAGGCCTCCTGCGGCGTCGTCGCGAAGGCGAGCGCCGCGGGCGGGGCGATCAGCCGCGTACCGAGCCCTTCGGCGCGGGGGTCGGCGAAAGCAATGCCAGAAAAGTCTTCTGGGACCGGGATTCCCCAGATCGCAGCCACGGCCAAGCTTGCGCTTGCATGCTCGATTGTCACCGGCGCGCGCAGCTTGTGCAGCGCGAGCTTTTTGATGAGGTCCGGAATCTGCTCGCGCAGGCAATCGAGCAGGCAGCCGGCTTGCGGCCCTTCGGCGAGGGGCGTGACGAAGAAATCGTAGAGCAGCTTGCCCTGGCCCGAGAGCAGCGCGGCATAGCGGGCCTCGCCGGACTTGAGATCGAGCAGGCTGTTGGTGACGAGCCGGTGGAGAAAGTCGAGCGCCTCGGCGCCCGAGATTTTGACGATGCCGCGGTCGGCAAGAATGCTCGCGCCCTTGTCCATGAGATTGTTCCAGCTTGCGTTGCGGCCCATTCGTATTTAATCGGCCCGGAGAGAGACGCAAGCCGCGCATCCCGCCGCTCGTCCGCCCGAGAGGAGCCATGGCCCGCACATTCGATCTCATCCTTAAGGGCGGCACCCTGGTCAATCAGGACGGGATCGGTCCGCGCGATATCGGAATCACTGGCGGCAGGATCGCCGAGATCGGCGATCTCTCGCAAGCCTCGGCCGGCGAGAGGCTGGACGTAAAGGGCTTGCACATCCTGCCGGGCGTCATCGACACGCAGGTGCATTTCCGCGAGCCGGGGGCGACGCATAAAGAGGATTTGGAGACAGGTTCCCGCGCCGCGGTTCTCGGCGGCGTCACCGCCGTCTTCGAAATGCCCAACACCAATCCGCTGACGACGGGCGCTGCCGAGCTCGAAGACAAAGTCCGCCGCGCGCATCACCGGATGCATTGCGATTTCGCCTTCTGGGTCGGCGGCACGCATGAGAACGTGAAAGACGTTCCGGAACTGGAGCGGCTGCCCGCCGCGGCGGGCATCAAAGTCTTCATGGGCTCGTCGACGGGTTCGCTCCTCGTCGCCGACGATGAAGGCGTCGCGGCCATCCTCGGGCAGACGCGGCGCCGCGCGGCCTTCCATTCCGAGGACGAATATCGGCTCGAAGAACGCAAGGCGCTGCGCGTTGCAGGCGATCCGTCCTCGCATCCCATCTGGCGCGACGAGCAGGCGGCGCTCGGCTGCACACAGCGGCTCGTCCGCATCGCCCGCGCGCAACATGCGGCGATCCATGTGCTCCACGTTTCGACGGCGGAGGAGATCGACTTCCTGGCGCAGCACAAGGATGTCGCCAGCGTCGAGGTGACGCCGCAGCATCTGACTTTGAGCGCCGACGATTACGCGCGGCTCGGCACGCGATTGCAGATGAACCCGCCAATCCGCGCGCCACGCCATCGTGCGCATCTCTGGTACGGGCTGCATCAAGGCATTGCCGATATTCTCGGCTCCGATCACGCGCCGCATACGCTGGAGGAGAAGGCCAAGCCTTATCCGCAAAGCCCCTCCGGCATGACCGGCGTGCAGACTCTGGTGCCGATCATGCTCGATCACGTGAACGCCGGGCGGCTTTCGCTGGAGCGTTTCGTCGATATGACGAGCGCCGGGCCGGCACGGCTCTTCGGCATCGCCGGCAAGGGACGCATCGCCGTCGGCTATGATGCCGATTTCACGCTCGTCGATCTCAAGCGGCGCGAGACGATCACCGACGCATGGAGCGCCTCGCGCAGCGGCTGGACGCCTTACGATGGCGTGACGGTGACGGGCTGGCCGGTCGGCGCCATCGTCCGCGGCCAGCGCGTGATGTGGCAGGGCGAGATCGTGGTGCCGGGGCAGGGCGAGGCCGTGCGGTTTGTGGGCTGCCTCTGATTACGGCCGCTATGATGTTCCGTAGCGATGCGCGACATCGCGCGCGATCCTGCCCGATTCATCGAGGAAACGATCGATGATCGCCTGCGCATTCGGCGTGCATTGGCGATAGTTCAGCTCATAGCCGTTGAAGCCGCGATTATAGGCGCCGGCGAGCCGCGAGCGGCGCAGCGGGTTTTGCGTCTCCGCGTCCATCAGCGCCGTCATCTTGTCGCGCCAGATATGTCCGTTCTCGCCGCCGCAAAGATTTTGCAGATAGGTCAGCGCGCCGAGGAGTTCGGAGAGGCGCAGAAGCTGCGGCTCGTAGGGCGGCGGCGGCTCGTCGGGCTGCGCCGGCGTCGCCGACTTGGCGCCTGGCGCGCCGGGTTTGGGTAGGGTCGCGAGGGGGTGCGGATGCGGGTGGTGCGGATGATGCGGCACCAGGCGCGGCCGCGCCGGCTCGAATTCCTGCGGCCGATATTGCGGCGGTGGCCCGAAGAGATTGAAATTGCCGAAAAACCCCTGGGCCTGCGCTGCTGACGGAGCGGCGGCGCAGATCGCGCAAAAGAGGATCACGGCGCTTCGTTTGACCACGGGATCAGTCCGGGTAGATCGCGATGCGATCGATTCTAATACGTCAGAGCGGGATTTGCGCGAAAAACCAGTATCCACTTTTTCGCATCCTGCCCTAGGCACTGCGTGCCAAAACTTTGCGCGCGTTGGCGACGACTTCGATGAGATAGGGGGATGTCTTTAATAGGGCGATCTGTTTCGCGTCGGCCCAGAGAATTTCGCCGGCCTCGGGACCGGGCGAGCCTTCGCCCGAAATCCACGTGCCGACGAAGGACAGGATGACGAAATGGCGGCCAATGCCGCTCGCATTCGGCGGCGTGATAGCCTCGACATATTGGTTGAAGCCGACCAGCTTGGCCTTGACGCCGGTTTCTTCCTGCAACTCACGCAGCGCGGCAGAGGAAGCGGTTTCGCCCGATTCGATATGGCCGCCCGGCAAGGTGAACATGCCGACAAAGGGCGGCTGGGTGCGGGTGGTGAGCAGGACGCGGCCTTCGCGGAAGACGGCGATGCTGACGCCGACATGCGGATTGGGCGTGTCGAAGCGTTGGGGCGGAAGACGCAAAGTCGAAGTCATGGATAAAGCCGCTGTTTCTGCCAGCCGTCGGTGAGCGCGGCGCGGGTAAAGGCGATTCGGTCATGCAGCCGGAAGGCGCCATCCGACCAGAATTCGATCGCTATCGGGCAAATCCTGTAGCCGTTCCAATAGGGTGGCCGCGGAACGGACGTGAGTGCGAATTTGGCGGCATATTTCGCAGCAGCCGTCTCCAGGGCGAAGCGGCTCTCGAGCGGACGCGACTGCTGGCTGGCCCAGGCACCGATGCGGCTCTGCAACGCGCGGCTGGAAAAGTAACCGTCGGCTTCACTGTCGCTCACTTTCTCAACAGGTCCGCGCAGGCGCACTTGGCGGCGCAGCGATTTCCAGTGGAACACTGCCGCCGCCTTCATGTTCGCGTCGAGTTCGCGGCCCTTCGCGCTTTCAGAATTACTATAGAAAACAAAGCCGCTGGGGTCGAAACCCTTGAGCAGCACCATGCGCACATCGGGCAAGCCGTCGGCGTCCGCCGTGGCGAGCGCCATGGCATTGGGGTCGTTGGGCTCGGTCTTTTCCGCCTCGGCAAGCCAGGCGGAGAAGAGCGCGAAAGGGTCTTCAGCTTCGGTAAAGTCACGCACGATTAATTCATTCAGCCTAGACTTCTTGCGTCGTTGATGATGAGTTAGCTCTCCGCCGGAGGGGGTTTGCTGGATGCCTTATAGTGGAAGCAAGGGCGGTCTGACGAGGGCTTATGCGCTGTCTTTGCTTGGCTTGGCGGTGATCGCGGGCGTCGCCTTGGGCGGCTGCTCGATGTCGATGCCCATGGGCTCCCTGCTCGGCGACGACGACAGCACCGGCGCGATCGAAAAGTCGCAGTTCGACGGCCTCGTCGGCGAGGATTGGCGCCGCGCCAAAGCCGCGCTTGCCCAGGCCCTCGGCGCGGGCGATGAAAAAGCCTCGGTTGCTTGGGCCAATCCCGATTCCGGGGCGAAGGGCTCGTTCTCGCCCGCTGGCGCCGCCTATTCGACCGCCTCCGGCACCTGCCGCAGCTTTTCTGCCGCGGTCGACAGAAACGATGTCGACGATTCTTTGCAGGGCACGGCCTGCGCCGGCAAACCCGGCGATTGGCAGGTCACCGACGTACGGCCCGTCAGCAAGAGCTGAACCAGCGATGCAGGCCGGCAACAGTCGCCTGCCGAATTTTTTTTCTTTTTCTGATCCATTGTGCTGAACGGCAGCGGGCGCTAGCTTCGCCGCCGATGGTTCCCTTCGGGGATCAAAAGGGAACATGGTGCGGCCATTTGGCCTAATTCCATGGCTGCCCCCGCAACTGTAAGCGGCGAGCCTCGGCCACGAAGCCACTGGGAAACCGGGAAGGCGGTGCGAGGCGGTGACCCGCGAGCCAGGAGACCTGCCATCCGCCGTGGTCACGCGCGAACACATGGGGCGGGGTGCACCGATGGGGCTGAGATGCGCGAATAGACATGCGCATTGATTGCTTTGGTTCGCGGTGACGTGTCACGTCATCGCGAGGCTTTATGCTTTCTCTTTATTCTCGGCCTAAAATTCCGAAAATCGCGCTCGGTCTTTCCGTCTGTCTTGGCGCCCTGGCTTTCTCGTCCATGGCCTTCGCGCAGGTCGTTCCCGACCCGACACAACAAACCGATAGCGACTCCAACGCCAGCGGCACACAGGCGTTGCCGCAAGTCATCGTCACCGCGCCCGCCCGCCTGCCAGAGCCGGTCAGCGAAGTCGCCAACAGCATCACCGTCGTGACCGCGGCCGACATTCAAGCGCTGCAGGAACGCACCTTGCCCGGTGCGCTAGAAGATGTGCCTGGCCTCAATGTCGTCCAGACCGGCGGCCCCGGCGGCGCGACTCAGGTCTTTATCCGCGGCACCGATTCCAACCAGACGAAAGTCTTCCTCGACGGAATCGATATCAGCGATCCCAGCACCGCGGATGCCTCATTCGACTTCAGCACGCTGCTGACGAGCGACATTTCGCAGATCGAAGTGTTGCGCGGGCCGCAGAGCGGTCTCTACGGCTCGGATGCCATCGGCGGTGTCGTCAATATCGTCACCAAGACCGGCAGCGGGCCGCCGCATGTCTACGGCTCGCTCGAAGGCGGTTCGTTCGGTACGTTCAATCAGACGGTTGGCGTCGGCGGTTCAACGTCACGGGTGAGCTATGCGCTGGACTTCGCGCATTTCAGCTCGACCGACAATTACGTGACGCCGCCCAATCTCGTGCCGCCGGGGCGGCCGCTCAACCCAGATTCTTACGACAATCGCTCATTGTCGGCGAAGGTCGGCGTTCAGGTGAGCGACAATTTCGATGTCGGCCTTGTCGGGCATTACATCGAGTCGACGTTGTTCTCGACGAGCGACGATTTCATCGGCCCGGAATCAATTCAAAGCCGGAGCGGCAACAAGGCGCTTTTCAGCCGCGCCTTCGGCCATCTCGTGCTGTTTGATGGGCGCTTCGATCAGACGCTGGCCCTTAATTACACCGATTATCACCGCAGCTTCGACGACCCCAATCCCGCCTCGGATTTTCTCGATTTCTATAATGGCGACCGGGTGAAGGTCGACTATCAGGGCAACATCTATGTCGTGCCGGGCGAAACCGTGACCATCGGCGCCGAGCATGAGCGCGATGCGATCAGCGATACGCCGCCGTTCGCTGCCGGCGTCAGCAATGATGCAGGCTTCATGCAATTGCAGTCGAATGTAGGCGGCAGGTTCTTCAACTTGGCCAACCTGCGCGACGACCAGAATGAACAATTCGGCGGCGCATTGACCTTCCGTGAGGCGCCGGCGATTTTGTTTCCTGAGACCGGCACGAAGCTGAAAGGCAGCATTGGCAGCGGGTTCAAGGCGCCGAGCCTTGAGGATCTCTACCAGAACTTTCCGCCGTTCTTTTTCGCCAATCCCAATCTGCAACCGGAGAAAAGCCTCGGCTACGACGTGGGCTTCGAGCAGAGTCTGTTTGGCGACCGCGCTTCCTTCGGCGCGACCTATTTCCACAACGACATTCGCAATCTCATCCAGGGCGTCGTCAATGCGGAATTTGTCGAGACGCTGGAAAATGTCGGCCGGGCGACGACGCAGGGCGTCGAGAGCTTCGTCGCGATCCATCCCTGGGCGCCGCTCACCTTGCGCGCCGACTACACCTTTACGCACGCCGAAAACGACATCACGCAGCAAGGTCTGCTACGCATTCCCGACAGCAAGTTCAGCCTCACCGGCATCTGGCAGGTGACCGAACGGGCCAAACTCAGCGGCCAGCTCGTCTACGAAAGTTCCTGGCTCGATAACAACCGCGACTTCACCAATCTCGAGCCGCTGGTCGCGCCGGGCTATGTGCTCGTCAATTTGGCCGGAACCTATGATCTTGGCCAGGGTATCACCGCCTTCGCGCGGATCGATAATCTCTTGAACGAGCACTATCAGGTTCCGCTCGGCTTCGATCATCCCGGCATCGGCGTCTTCGGCGGTGTGCGGGTCGCCTTTGACGTGCCCGTGTCATCGCCTCCGGCTTCGCCGCTGGTGACGAAATAGCGCCGCATTTTCTTGCGGCGCAAAGACTGGTATCAGGAGGGCGGCAGGCGAGTCCTGCCGCCGAGGAGACGCAAATGCAAAAATCAATGTCCGCGCTCACGCATCCGCTTTGGTTTGCCACGTTGCTCGTGGCAAGCATCGGCATCAGCCTTGGCTTTGCTTGCGCTGTGCCTTTGGCGGCTCTAGCGGCGCTCGGTGCGTTGACGCTGGGCCGGCGCACCGCGCTTCTGCTCATCGTCGCGGTAGTGGCAGCCAATCAGGCGATGGGCTTCGGGTTTTTGCACTATCCGCATGATGCGGTGACGATCGCCTGGGGCGGCGCCTTCCTGCTCGTTGGCGTTCTTGCGGTTTTGGCCGTGGATTTCGTCGAGGCGCGGGGCGCGCGCTTGCCGCAGGTGGCGCTCTATGCGCTGGCCTTCGCCGCGGCCTTCGCGGCCTATGAGGGCGGCCTGTTCCTGCTGACGCTGGCGACGCACAGCGAGCTCTATCCCTATGCGCCGGCCAATGTCCTGCGGGTTTTCACCATCAATGCGGCGACCTTCGGCGTCCTGCTCGCTGCCGGCCGGCTGGCAGTCGGAGCCGGGTTTTCGGAGAGCTCACGCCTCAGCCGCGAGACTTCCTGAAAACGCGGGGCTCAGCCCTAAGTCTTGCGTCCAAGGCCTTAAACCCCCAAGTTGGCGTTGAGACATAGCGTCCGCGCCATACCGGGCGGGCGCTCTAACGGGCTCAAAAATGCGTGATCCATATACAGTTTTGGGCGTGGCGAAGACGGCCGACCTTGCGGAAATCAAAAAGGCCTATCGCAAGCTCGCCAAGAAATTTCATCCCGACCAGAGCAAGGACCCCAAGGCGAAGGACAAATTCGCCGAGGTGAGCGCGGCCTATGAGATTCTCGGCGACGAGGCGAAGCGCGGCCAGTTCGACCGCGGCGAGATCGACGCTGAGGGCAAGCCTCGCTTCCAGGGTTTCGAGGGCTTTGGCGCCGGCGCGGGGCCGGGCGGATTCACCCGGCGGTCGCCGGGCGGCGGCTTCGAGCAATATGAGTTCCGCACCGGGCCGGGTGGTGGCGGCTTCGACGCCGGCGACCTGTTCAGCGAATTGTTCGGCGCAGCCCGGCGCGGCGGCGCAGGCGCGCAAGGCCGCGCGAGCCCGCCGCGCGGCGAGGACGTGGCCGCCCAGATTTCGGTGAACCTGCGCGAGGCCGTCCACGGCGGCAAGAGCCGGGTCACGCTGCCGACTGGCCGCACATTGGAAGTCACCGTTCCAGCCGGGATCGAGGACGGCCAGGCCATCCGCCTGAAGGGGCAGGGCCACGCCAGCGCCTATGGCGGCGAGGCGGGTGATGCCTTGGTCACGGTCAAGATCGCCAGGCACCCCTATTTCCGGGTCGACAATAGGGATTTGCGGCTCGATCTGCCGCTGACCCTCTACGAGGCCGTGCTCGGGGCCAAGGTGAATGTCCCAACGCTCGACGGCAAGGTGGAGCTGACCGTTCCTGCCGGGTCGAACGGGGGCCGCACGCTTCGGCTGCGCGGCAAGGGCCTGCCCAATCCGGGCGGCACGCCGGGCGACCTGCTCGTCACCTTGCGGATCGTGCTGCCCGAGGGCGCCGACCCCGATCTCACGGCCCTCGCCGAGAAGTGGCAGAAGCAGCGGCCCTACGACCCCCGGCAGGATTTCGCCTGAGTCGCGGATCCTTCCGGCCGATCACGGGTTTGGCTCTCGGATGTAACCATTCGCAAGCCGGCGTGATCGGGCCGGGCCGAAAGGCCGTGAATGACGCAGGCAGCGCCGCGAATACGTGGGTTTGAGCGCCGCAGGCCGCGACATGGGCTTGGCCAATCGTCATAATCCGGGTTAAAGGCTTTTACCCAGCCGGCGTTGCCGGCGGGCTGCCCCACATCATTGCCCAGGACGAAGAATGACGCAGCCGGAGCGCCTTTCCGCAGAAACGATAGCCCCTGGAATTCTGGCCGGTAAGCGCGGCCTCGTGCTGGGCGCCGCCAATAACCGCTCGATCGCCTGGGGCATCGCCAAGGCCGCGCGCGCGGCGGGGGCGCAGCTCGCCTTCACCTATCAGGGCGAGTCGCTGGAGAAGCGGGTGCGTCCGCTCGCCGAGGAGCTGAATGCCGCTGTCGTCGGCCATTGCGATGTCACTGATGAATCCTCGATCGACGCCGTCTTCGCCGCGACCGAGAAGCTTTGGGGCGGCCTGGATTTCGTCGTCCATTGCATCGCCTTCTCCGACAAGGATCAGCTCACCGGCCGTTATGTCGAGACGACGGCGGAGAATTTCGCCAATACGCTCCTCGTCTCCTGCTATTCCTTCACCGCGATTGCCCAGCGCGCCGAGAAGCTGATGACGGACGGCGGCTCGCTGTTGACGCTCACCTATTACGGCGCCGAAAAATGGATGCCGCACTATAACGTCATGGGTGTCGCCAAGGCGGCGCTCGAAGCCTCCGTGCGCTATCTCGCCGCCGACCTTGGCCAGAAGAACATTCGCGTCAATGCGATCTCGGCGGGGCCGATCAAGACTTTGGCGGCCTCGGGCATCGGCGACTTCCGCTATATCCTCAAATGGAACGAATATAACGCGCCGCTGCGCCGCTCGGTGACGATCGACGAAGTCGGCGAGAGCGCCGCCTTTCTGCTCTCGCCGCTGTCGCGCGGCATCACTGGCGAAATCCTGCATGTCGATGCCGGCTATCACATCGTCGGGATGAAGAACCCCGCCGCGCCGGATATATCGGCCTTGATTAAGGAGTAGCGCCAGCGCTCTCCCGCCATGTCCCACAACACCTTCGGCCATCTGTTCCGGGTCACGACCTTCGGCGAGAGCCACGGGCCGGCGATCGGCTGCGTGGTCGACGGCTGCCCGCCCGGCATTCCGCTGACCGAGGCGGACATCCAGACCTATCTCGACGAGCGGCGGCCTGGCACCTCGCGCTTCACAACGCAGCGCCAGGAAGCCGATAGGGTCAAGATCCTCTCCGGTGTCTTCGAAGACCGCGCGACCGGCCGGCAGGTGACGACCGGCACGCCGATCGGCCTCTTGATTGAGAACGAGGATCAGCGCTCGAAGGATTACGACGCGATCAAGGACAAATACCGGCCCGGCCATGCCGACTTCACCTATGAGGCGAAATACGGCATCCGCGACTATCGCGGCGGCGGGCGCTCCTCGGCGCGCGAGACGGCGATGCGCGTTGCCGCCGGGGCCATCGCGCGCAAGGTCATCGGCAATGTCATCGTGCGCGGCGCGCTCGTGGCGCTGGGTTCGGATTGGATCGACCGCGCCAAATGGGATTGGGCCGAGACGCGGCGCAATGCCTTCTTCTCACCCGATGCCGACAAGGCGCGCGAGTTCGAAACAAAGCTCGACGCCATCCGCAAATCGGGCTCGTCCATCGGTGCGGTGATCGAGATCGTCGCCGAGAATGTGCCGGCGGGCTGGGGCGCGCCCATCTATGGCAAGCTCGATGCGGAGCTTGCGGCGGCGCTGATGTCAATCAACGCGGTCAAGGGCGTTGAGATTGGCGACGGCTTTGCCGCGGCAGCTTTGTCGGGCGAGGAGAACGCCGACGAGATGCGCATCGGCAATGACGGGCAGCCGGTTTTCTCGAGCAATCACGCGGGCGGCATTCTCGGCGGCATTGCGACCGGGCAGGCGGTCATCGCGCGTTTCGCGGTGAAGCCGACCTCCTCGATCCTGACGCCCCGCAAGACGATCGATCGCGCAGGCGCTGAAACCGAGATCGTCACCAAGGGCCGGCACGACCCCTGTGTCGGCATCCGCGCCGTGCCGGTCGGCGAGGCGATGGTCGCTTGCGTTCTCGCCGACCAATTCCTGCGCCACCGGGCGCAGATCGGTTAGCCGGATCGTGCTCCCTCTCCTCCATGAGCGAAGCGAAATGGGGAGAGGGCTGGGGTGAGGGGCGAGGGCGTTGGCCGCATTGGGGCAACACGTCCCGGCCCCTCACCCTAACCCTCTCCCCGCAAGCGGGGAGAGGGAATGCGCTCCGCGGCATCGGACCGTGATTGGGCTGTTCGGCGCTCTACTGCTCGGCTTTCTCCACGACGCCGACGATGGGACCCAGCGGTAGCAGCGTGTCGTCGCGGCCGAAGTTGGGCGCGTAAAGGCTCGAGACCGAACCGTCGAGAAATAGCGCGTTGGGGCAGTGCAGGCGGTCGCGGAACAAAGTCGCGAAGCCGTAGAAGGTCACCGGCTCGTCCGAGATCGCGAAGATGACGATATGGCCGTCCCGCACGCCGACGCCGTTGCGGATCTTCTCCGAAGTTCCCGTGGCCTCGATTTTGGGATGCAGCGCGCCGTTGATGACAAGCATGGGGCCGGATTGGGTCGCATATTCGGGATGCAGGCCGGATTGGAGGAAGCGGCTCGTCTCCATGATCCCGGCGCTCTCATTGCCGAAATAGAAGATTCCGTTGGGCATCATGTGGAAATTGCCGGAGCCCCGGCGTGTGTTGGCGGGCCGGAGCTGACGCCCGCCCTCGACATAAAGCCCGACGGGACGGAAATCGGTTCCGAACATTCCGGCGTTCATCGCAAAGGCGAGCGAACCGCCTTGCGATTTCACTGCCTCCGCAATGGCATGGAAGCCGCCATAGGGCTTGCCGTCGGCACCGGCGAGGAACAGCCGCAGGCGGTCCTTACGTGCATCGAACACGCAAATCGTGTATTGGCGATCCGCCTCCGTGACCGCTTCACAGGGGGGCTTCTCCGCCGGCCGCGCCGAGGGCAGCGAGACGAAGAGGCCAAGGGCACCGAGGGCGATGCGCAACAGCGTTCCGGGGCCGGGCTTCGGCAGCATTGTTCGACCGCGCGATGTTTCTTATCTAGCAAGTCTATCAGGATTCGGAGTTTCCAGCATGTATCATACCGTGACTGAAGCGATCGAGGCCATCGCGCGCGGCGAGATCGTGATCGTCACGGACGATGACGACCGCGAGAACGAGGGCGACCTGATCTGCGCCGCCTCGCTCTGCACGGCGGAGAAGATGGGCTTCATCATCCGCCATACGAGCGGCATCGTTTGCGCTCCGGTTACGGTGGCGGATGCGCGCAGGCTGAACCTTCAGCCGATGGTCGCCAGCAATGATGCGCCGCTGGGCACGGCCTTCACCGTATCCGTCGATGTCCGGCACGGATTGACGACGGGCATTTCCGCCGAGCAGCGGGCCAATACGGTGCGCGCTCTGGCCAACGGCAATATGGGCGCGGCCGATTTCGTGCGTCCGGGTCATGTCTTTCCGCTCATCGCCCGCGAGGGTGGCGTGCTGACGCGCTCGGGCCATACCGAGGCGGCCGTCGATCTTTGCCGGCTCGCCGACCTGCCGCCGGTCGGTGTGATCTGCGAGCTTGCCAATGACGACGGCAGCGTCATGGCCGGCCCGCAAATCCAGGCCTTTGCCGAGAAGCACAAGCTGAAGCGGATTTCCGTCGCCCAGCTCATCGCCTATCGCCAGGAGCGGGAAAAGCTGGTCGAGCGGGTCCGGGTCTTCCCGGTCGAGGGGCCGAGCGGGTCGTTGACCTGCTATGCCTATCAGACGCCCTTCGATCCGGTGCATCATTTCGCCTTTGTCCAGGGCGAGATCGGCGACGGCCGCAACATGCCCGCGCGCCTGCATCGCGTCGATCTCATCGCCGACGTCATCACCGGCAGCGCGCTCATTCCCGAGACGCTCGCGCGGTTCAAGAAGGAGGGACGGGGCGTTCTTGTCCTGCTGCGCGATGGCACCGCCGGCGTACCCGCGCTCTCGGAAGCGAATGAAAAGGCCTCGGAGGCTATGCGGACGAAGGAATGGCGCGAGATCGGCGTCGGTGCGCAAATCCTGCGCGATCTCGGCATTTCCTCGATCCGGCTGCGGACTTCTTCGCCCTTGAACTATGTCGGCCTGTCGGGCTTCGGGATCGGGATCGTCGCCTATGAGCCGGTCGAGGGCGAGAAATAGGAACGGCCCATCAGCGTCGCGACATGCGCCGCAGCCGAAGCCCCGAGGCCCTCGAGGTCGTAGCCGCCTTCAAGGACTGAAATGATGCGGCCGCCGGCGCTCCGCGCGGCAATCTCCATGATCTCGGCGGTGATCCAGGCGAAGTCCATCTCAGTCAGGTTCAGGCTGGCGAGGGGGTCGCGCCAATGCGCGTCGAAGCCGGCTGAAATGACGATGGCATCCGGCGCGAAACCGATGAGCCGGGGCAGGATGACGGATTCGCAGGCTTCCCGGAAGATTGCGCCATCGGAGCCGGGCGCAAGCGGGGCGTTGACGATCGTGCCATAGGTGCCGGTTTCCGAAGCCGCGCCGGTGCCGGGGAAAAGCGGCATCTCATGCGTCGAGCAATAGAGGACGCTGGCATCGGCCCAGAAGATCGCCTGCGTTCCATTGCCGTGATGAACATCGAAATCGACGATCGCGACACGCTCGGCGCCATGTGCCGCCTGGGCGTGGCGGATGGCGATGGCGGCATTGTTGAGGAGGCAGAAGCCCATCGGCACCGTTCGGCTGGCATGGTGGCCGGGCGGACGGGTCATCACGAAGGCGTTCGCGGCCTCGCCCCGCATGACCGCGTCGACCGCCGCGACGACGCCGCCGGCAGCGTGAAGCATCGCCTCCCAAGAGCCCCGGCTGATGGGCGTGTCATCGTCGATATAGGTGAGGCCTTCCCCCGGCGTGGCGGCTTCGAGGGCCGCGACATAGGTCGCGGGGTGCACGCGCAGAATTGGCGCGGGGTCGCAGCGCGGCGAACGGCGCCGCCCAAGATCACGGAAGGTATCGACGGCCAACGCATCCGTGATCGCGACGAGGCGCGCGGGCGATTCGGGATGATAGGGTCCCGTGTCGTGGCCGAGGCCGGCGGGATGATCGAAAAGCAGGGTTGCCACGGGGACCTTAGCCGACCGGAAACGATTCGCCTTTACCTTAGCATTGCCGTGCGACAGGCCAGGCACGCCGCGCGGCGGTCTTCGCATGCCTCACAGCCTGCATAAATGTTTCTTTTGCGCCACAGGTTTTCGTCTTCTCGCTCCATTCGGGTGCTGCACGTGCTCGTAGCGGTAGCGAGGAAAGCATCGATGCGTTATTTCGTTCATAGAGGTGGGGAACAAGCGATGAGACTTTCTAAAATTTCCTGGGCATTGCCATTTTTCGCATTGTTGTTGGCCGGTTGCGAGGCGGACGGAAGTCAGACGCCGGATCCGAGTCTTTCTGGCCGCGACCAGGAATTTCTCGCGCTTGCGCCGAAGGCCGCCATTCCGTCCGAATTCCAACGCTACGAGGTTGCCGATCCGACGGGTGAGAAGCCCGGTACCGTGATCGTCGATACCAGGCATATGTACCTCTATTACGTGCTGCCGGGCGGCAAGGCGATGCGCTACGGCATTGCGGCGGGCTCCGAGGCGGCGGGCTGGACCGGCACGGCCTATGTCGGTCGCAAGGAAGAATGGCCGCATTGGATGCCGCCGTCCGACATGCTGAAGCGCTGGCCGCACCTGCAGCCGACGGCCGATGCCGGCGGTCTGCCCGGCGGACCTGGAAATCCGCTCGGCTCGCGGGCGATGTACCTGTTCCAGGGCAATAAGGATACGCTCTACCGGATTCACGGCACCAATGAGCCGGAGCAGATCGGCCAGGCGGTGTCTTCGGGCTGCATCCGCATGTCGAACATCGACGCGATTGACCTCTACAATCGCGTCAAGGTCGGCACAAAAGTCATTGTTGAATAAGCAAATAATCAAGGTTTGAGATTTGGCGCCTGCGTCCCCGGATGCAGGCGTTTTTTCTTATGCGAGGGCGGAATCGGCGCCGATCGTGACGAGCACGATTTCTGGCGGGCGGAAGAGGCGGACGGGCGCGATCGACGTGCCGAGCCCCGCCGAAATGATCATATGGCGGCCCCCGTCAACGACGTGGCCGTAGACCTGCCGCATCCCGAATTGCGACTCGGTGAAAATCTCGGTGACGACCGGCAGATTGACTTGGCCGCCATGTGTGTGGCCGCAGAGCGTGAGCGAAACGCGCTCAGGCACGCGCCGGAAGACGAAAGGCTCGTGCGCCAGCAGGAGGATCGGCGCCTCGTCCGTCACTTGCGCCAAGGTGCCGTCGAGATCATCGAATCCTTCGAAGCCGCCCGGCCCGGCCGGATAGGCCAGCTGATCGCCCAGCCCGGCGACCCAGAAACTCTTACCGTCCTTGACGAGCGGGACAGCCGCATTCTCCAGGACTTTGAAATCCGCGTGCCGCAGCGCGCGGCGGACGCTTTCGCCATCGTCGCTGCGCATGCGCACCAGTGCGCCATGCCACCAATCGTGATTGCCGAGAATGGCATAGGTGCCGAGCGGCGCGTCGAGAATGGAGAGCGCCTCGCCCCATTGCTCGGGGAAGACGGGGCCGGTCACGAAGCGATGGCCGGCGTTGAAATCGCCGAGCAGGAAGACGACGTCGGGATTGAGCGCGTTCGTGATCTCAGCGATGCGCCGGATTCGCGCCGCCGACATTTGCGGCTCGCTGGCATGGATGTCGGCGACCAGCGCCGCCTTCACCTGCAGACCCGGCGTCCAGCGCGGAGGGGTGATGCGATAGGTGGTGATGTCGAGACGAAAGCCCGGCTCGATCGCGCAGGCATAGCTTCCGAGGCCGGCGGTCGCCAGAGTGAAAGCGCCGGCGCCTTGGATGAAGTGCCGGCGGGTCAAGAGGGCCATCAAGGAAACCGATGTGAGCGGCGGGCAGCGCCCGTCCGCAGCCTTTGCGTGCCTCGGCATCTTGCCGAGGCAGCTTTTTGCTAGAGTGACTTAGCGGCCGAATTTTGTCCGGCAGGTCAATGGCTAGTGCGCTTTCCGGCCAGATGGACTCATCTGGCCGACAGGAAATCGCGCCAACTCCAAATATCGCTCTAAGCGGCCTTGCCACCGAACCGGCGCGGCTGCCGGGCCTCCTGGCTCTCGGTGTCCTTGGGCTTCGGCGCTGTGGCCTGCAACGCTGCCGCGACCGCGGAAATGCCGATTTCGCGATAGAGGCGGGCGAGGATGTCACGGGCATCGCCCGGCGTTTGGCTGGAGCGAAAATTCGCGTCGTGATCCTGCATGGGTCTCTCCTCACGGCCTACTTTGCGGCGTACTGCGCTTGCGGAGAGCTTCCTGCTGTGCGGTAAACAGAACCTTGCCAATTTTAGTTAAAGGCGCGCGAATGTTTCGCGGGCATGACGATTGCGCACGGGTGTGTCTCGTGCTCAACATTTATCGACATTCGAGCGGCAACGGGTTGCTCATGCGGCATTTGATTATCGAGGAGCCATTCTCCGAGAGCGCGATCTGGTCCCGGCGGCTTGCGGTCTTCGCGACGGCGGTCGTGGCGACCGGCCTCGTCCTGGCGCGGCTCGGCCTCGATGCGCCGGCCGTTTTGGCGGTCGTGGGCTCGGCAATCGTGCTCGCCTGTCTCGCGGTTCTCTGTGCGGGTGTTGCGACGGTCGAGATCTGGCAGACCGGGCGCAAGGGCGTTGGCCTGCTGCTCGGTGGCGCAGTGCTGGCGGCGCTGCTCCTGGCCTATCCCGCCTATCTCGCCGTGCAGGCCGTGCGGCTCCCGGTGCTGAACGATATTTCGACCGACACCGATGATCCTCCGGCCTATTCGCTGTCGCGCAAGGCGCTTGCCGCGCGGCATGGCTGGGTACCGCCGTCGATCCCGGAGGCCTCCCGCCAGGCGCAAGCCGCCGCCTATCCCGATGTCGAGCCGATCTATCTCGATCTCGACGGCGACGAGGCCTATCAGACGGTGCTGAGCGCCGCCGCGGCCCGGCACTGGAAAGTCATCGACTCGGTCGCGCCAGGCGGGCGGCTCGGCTATGGCCATGTCGATGCCATTGCGCATGGCCTCATTCTTGGCTTCGCCGATGACATTACGATCCGTATCTGGCCTTTGGCCGGAGAGACGCGGGTCGATGTCCGTTCTGCGTCGCGCATCGGACGGCATGATTTCGGCGGCAATGCCGCGCGGATCGAAGCTTTCGCCGACGAATTGAAGACCGAAGCCGAGGCGAAATGATCGCCCGCGCTGAGGCTCAACTGCGTGCGTAAACGGCGTCGAGGTCGGCCGCGCCTTCGCTCTGCACGAGGCGGCGCGCGCGGAGATCCTGCAGATGCGCGAGAACCGAGAGCCCCGCCGCGCCTTCGAGGCGGGGATCGAGGCCGCGATAGATGGCGCTAACCAGGGCCGGGATTCGCGCCGGGCCTTTGCCGAGCTCGGCCAGGATCGCCGCCTCGCGCAGCCGGCGGTGATGGATCAGGGCGCGCACCATCCGCTGTGGCGCGGCGATCCCGCCACCGTGGCCAGGCCAGTAATGCGCATCCTCTCGGCCCGCGAGCTTTTCGAGCGAAGCCATGTAGTCGCTCATCCTGCCGTCCGGCGGGATGATGACGGAGGTTGCCCAGGCCATCACATGATCGCCGGAGAACAGGGTACGCTCCTCCGCCAGCGCGAAGGACAGGTGATTGGCGGTATGGCCGGGGGTCGCGAGCGTTTCGAGGGCATAGCCGGGGCCCGCGATGTCCTCGCCTTCGCGCAGAACCACGTCCGGGCGATAGGCGCGATCATGCGCGGCATCCGTCCCCGGTCCGCCTTCGCCGGCTGCGGCGAGATAGGGCGCGCAACCGAGGATATCCGCTCCGGTCGCGGCCTTCAGCGCTGCCGCGCCGGCCGCGTGATCGCGATGTGTGTGGGTGACGAGAATATGCCGCACCCGTTCCTTGCCGAGGCCTTCGAGCAGCGCCGAAAGATGCGCCGGCGAATCGGGGCCGGGGTCTATGACGGCCACGTCGCCTTCGCCGACGACATAGGTGCAGGTGCCGGTGAAAGTCATGGGGCCGGGATTATCGGCGATGATCCGTCGGACCTTCGGCGACAGCCGGGCAAGCCGTTCCGCTGCGCCGGGCGGCGTCTGGTCGAAGGGAATGTCCTGATCCTCGTCGCTCATTCCGACTCTTGCGCAGGAGCCTCATCGGCCTTCTTCAGGAACACCGCCGCCAAGGCGTGATAAATGCTGTCTTTGCAGATCGATTTCGAGACCGCGTCGGCGATGAGCGCCGCCAGCATGAGCGGAATGATCATCGCATGGTTCTCCGTCATCTCGGCGACGATGACGAAGGAGGTGATCGGCGTCTGCACCACGCCGGTAAGATAGGAGACCATGCCGAGCAGCGCCAGGGCGCCGAGCGGAACATCCTGAAAGAGCGTGTGCAGATTTGCCGCGAGCCCGGCGCCGACGGCGAGCGACGGCGCGAAAAGGCCGCCGGGAATGCCGCCGATCGAGGAAAACAGGGTCGCGAGGAACTTCATCGGCCCGAAGATCGCGCAGGCCGGCGCGGCGCCGTGTACGATCGCGCGCGCTTCGTCGTAGCCCGTGCCGTAGCTCGTATTCTGCGAGGCGAGGCCGGTGAGCGCGACGCCGAGGCCGCACAGCATTGCGAAGACCATCGGGTGGCCGGCGATCAGCCGGCCGAGCGTGCCCGGCAGGCCGCGCGCGAACATCACGACGATGCGGCTGAAGAGGCCGCCGAACAAGCCGCCGAGAACGGCGCAGATCGGCAGCACAAGCCAGGCGCGACCCAGCGGCAGTACCGCGTTGGTGGAGCCGAAATAGGCGTAATCGCCGACGAGGCCGAGCGAGGTGAGGCCCGCGGCGATGATCGCGCCGAGGACGAGGCCGCTGGTCCGCGACTCGAAGGAGCGGCTCAATTCCTCGATGCCGAAGACGATACCGGCGAGCGGCGTGTTGAAGGCCGCGGCAATGCCCGCCGCAGCGCCGGCGAGCAGCAGCCCGCGCTGATATTCCCTCGCGCCGCGGCCCATCGCATACATCAGCGCGGCGCCGACCTGCACGGTGGGGCCTTCGCGGCCGATCGAGGCACCGCAGAGCAGGCCGAGCGTGACCGAGACGATTTTGCCGATGGCGACACGCAGCGAAACGAGTGCCGTGCGGGTCGGCCCGTCCGGCAACTCGCGCGCTGCGATCACCTGCGGAATGCCGCTGCCTTGCGAGTTCGGGAAGACCCGCAACGTCATGAATACGATCGCGCCAAATCCGAGCGGCGTCAGGGCGAGCGAGAGATAGCGCGATACGCCGAGCAAGTGATGAAAATCGCGCTGCGCAAGATCGGCCAGCGCCGCCATGAGGATCGCCGCCCCGCCGACGAGCAAGCCGCCGATGAGGAAGAGCGTCCGGCGCCCCCAGCGCTGCAAAGCCTCGCGGGAATGATTTTGGAGGTCGGGAAGGCGATCGCGGAAGGTCATGTGCGGGGCTTACAATGGCCGTCTGTCTGGCGCAGGGGAAATCTGCATTTTCCGTAAGTAATGGCAGCGGTCATGGTAAAATTTCCGCGAGCTTTTCAAAAGCGGCGGCGTTGGTCGCGGCATAGCTCTGCGGCGCGGCAGATTCCTGCCGTAAAGCGATCAGAGGGCCGCGCCAGAAATGGCCGAGGCTCTCCTGCGTCACCGCGAGCGATACAGGCGAGTCCACAGTCTCGTTGAGGACAAGGCTGGCGATCTTGAGCCCGCGCTTCTCGGCGACCTCGATCGCCGTGAGCGTGTGGCTGAGGCTGCCGAGATAAGTCCCGGCAACGAGAAGCAGCGGAATGTCCACGGCGCCGATCAGATCACCTATTGTGTGTTTGGCATCGAGCGGCACCATGAGGCCGCCGATGCCTTCGATGATGACGACATCTTCGGCGGCCGCAATGACGTCGGTGCAAAAGCCGCTCACCGCCGCGACATCGATCGTCCGGCCCTCCTGCGCTGCGGCCTGGTCGGGCGAGAGCGGCGCGGCGAAACGCCAGGGCGAGATTTTTGCGATCGCATCGAGGTTGGGCTTTTGTCCGCAGGCCGCGAGCAGAACCGCCGGATCGCTCGCGGAGAAATTTTGTACGTCGAACCCCGAGACAACGGGCTTGAGCGCAACGACCCTCCGTCCGCGTCGGCGCAAGGCGGCGATGAGGCCCGCGGCGACATAGGTCTTGCCGATATCGGTTCCTGTGGCGGTGATGAAGAGAGCGGACACGGCGCGGCTCGTCAGGCTTGCGCGCGAATATCGAGTCGCGCGGCGACGACATCGGCGAGCCGGGCGACATCCGCGTCGTCATGCGCGGCCGAAAAGGCAAAGCGTAGCCGCGCCGATCCCTCGGGGACCGTCGGCGGGCGGATGGCGATGACCAGAAAGCCTTCATCCTGTAAAAGCTTCGAGGCTTCGAGCGCCGCTTCTGCGCCGCCCAGCACCAGCGGCACGATGGGGCTTTGCGCCTCCGGCAGGCCGAGCCGCTGCGTGAAGGCTCTCGCCTTGGCAAGCGGGCGTGCGCAGAGCGCGGGATCGGCGGCGATGATATCGAGCGCGGCGATGGCGGCTGCGGCCGCCGCGGGCGGCAAGCCGGTCGAATAGACGAGCGTGCGTGCGCGCGAGGTCATGAGATCGACAACAGGGCGCGAGGCGCAGAGATAGCCACCGTAGCTGCCGAGCACCTTCGACAATGTGCCCATTTGCAAAGGCGCGCGCACATCGCTCGCCTCAAGCACGCCGAGCCCGTGCGCATCGTCGGTCATCAGCCAGGTGTCACGTGCGGCGCAAATCTCTGCCAAAGCGGAGAGAGGCGCGCGATCGCCGTCCATCGAAAAGACGGTCTCCGTGACGAGCAGCGCGTTGCGATATTTGCCGCGCTCGGCTTTGAGAATTTCTGCCGCATGTCCGGCGTCGTTGTGCCGGAATGTGAGAAGGGTCGCTGGCGACAGCCGGCTGCCCCCGAAAATGCAGGCATGCGACAGCGCGTCGGCGAGGATGAGGTCGCCTTCGCCGGCGAGCGCGGGAATAACGCCGAGATTGGTCAGATAGCCGGAGCCAAAGACGCGGGCCGCCTCCGCATGTTTCAATTTTGCGAGCCGGGCTTCGAGTTCGATGAGCAGGGGATGATCGCCGGTGACGAGACGCGAGGCACCGGCGCCTGTACCATATGTCTCAATTGCCGCAATGGCGGCGGCCTTGACCTGCGGATGCAGCGAGAGGCCGAGATAATCGTTGCAGGAAAACGAGATGAATTGCCGCCCGCCGCGCCGGATGATCGCCCCATCGGTGCGCGTCGTCATCGTCAGCGCGCGCCGCAGCGCTTGCTGCTCCAATTGCGCCAGTTTCGATTCGGCGAAGGCGTCGAGAGACGTCACAGGCTTTCCTTTATCGCTGTTGCGGTTTAACCGTGGCGCGCGGCTCTGGCAATAAGGCGGCATGGTGACGGACGAGACGGACTGGCGAGAGGATTGGCGCGAGCACATCTGGCTGCCTTACGCGCAGATGAAGCATGTCGCGCCGCCGCTGCCGGTCGTGGCGACCGAAGGCTCGCGCATCAAGCTCGCCGACGGCCGCGAACTCGTCGATGGCATCGCGAGCTGGTGGACCGCCTGCCATGGCTACAATCATCCGCATATCCGCGCCGTGGTGGCGCGCCAGCTGGAGGTGATGCCGCACGTAATGTTCGGCGGCCTGGTGCATGAGCCGGCGGTGCGGCTCGCGACGCGGCTTGCGGCGCTGCTGCCTGGCGATCTCGATCGCGTGTTTTTCTCCGACAGCGGCTCGGTCTCGGTCGAAGTCGCGATGAAGATGGCCGTGCAATATTGGCTCAATCGCGGCCTGCGCGGCCGGACCAAAATGCTCGCCTTCCGCGGCGCCTATCATGGTGACACATTCGCCACCATGGCCGTGTGCGACCCGGATGAAGGCATGCACAAGCATTTCGCCGGCATTCTGCATGAGAACATCATCGCCGATCTGCCACGCGATGAGGCGGGAGCGGCGGCGCTCGACGCACTTGTCGCGCGCCACGCGGACGAGATCGCCGCGATCATCGTCGAGCCGCTGGTACAGGGCGCGGGCGGCATGCTGTTTCATGAACCCGAGGTTTTGCGGCGGCTGCGCGCGCTCGCGGACAAATATGACCTGCTTTTGATTTTCGATGAGGTCTTCACCGGCTTCGGCCGCACCGGCACTATGTTCGCTTGTGAGGCGGCGCGTGTCGTGCCCGACATCATCTGCCTGTCCAAGGCTTTGACCGGCGGGACGATGGCGCTCGCCGCGACCGTTGCGCGCAGGAAGGTATTCGAGGCCTTCTGGTCGGACGATCCGGCGCAGGCGCTGATGCACGGGCCGACCTTCATGGCCAATGCCTTGGCCTGCGCCGCCGCCAATGCCTCTCTCGATCTTTTCGAGCGCGAGCCGCGGCTCGCGCAGGTGGCCAAGATCGAGGCCGCGTTGAAAGCGGGGCTTGAAGCGTGCCGCGCGGCGCCCGGCGTTCGCGATGTGCGCGTGCGTGGCGCGATCGGTGTCGTGGAGCTTGAAAAGATCGGCGATCTCGCGGCGCTTCAGCGCCGCTTTGTCGCGCGCGGCGTCTTTATCCGGCCGTTCGGGAATATCGTTTATCTTACCCCGGCCTTGACGATTGGGGATGATGATCTTCGCCGCCTAATGGATGCAATCGTGCATGTCGTCCGACATGCGTGCGACTGAAGGTTAAGCTTGGCTTTTGCGAGGCCCTTGCCAAATCGGCGCCTGGCCCACATATAGGGGCCTCGCTTTTGGACTGATCTCTGAATCGCTTCGTCTGGACTGCCGGCGCACGTTTCAGCCACGTCTACCAAATTCGACTGATGAAACGGGCGGCCGCGATCGTGCGACCGCCAGACACGCGGCAGAAAGGACGATCAATGCCCGTAGGGACTGTCAAGTTTTTCAACGATCAAAAGGGTTATGGTTTCATCCAGCCGGACGACGGCGGTAAGGATGTATTCGTTCATGTGACGGCGGTTGAGCGCTCCGGCCTCAATGGCCTCGTCGAAGGCCAGAAGGTGAGGTTCGAGATCGAGACCGATCGCCGCTCCGGCAAGCCGTCGGCCGTGAACCTGCAAGCCGCTTGATTACATAAGTTTAATCTCCAGAGAACCGCCGCTCCTTCGAGCGGCGGTTTTTTATTTGCGCTTGCGCCAAGAGCTCAATGGAAATTCCGGCCTTTCGGCATGACGCGATGAATATCGTCGCGCGCGTCGGTCGTCGTCTGCGCGGTCTTCGCATCGAAAAGGCCGGGCTCCGTTAGAGGGGATACCGGTTTTTCGCATGAATCCCGCTCTAAGTCTTTAGAATCGATCACGTTCACGATTTCGGATCGGTTCGATCCAAAATCATCGTGATCTAACCGCATCTGGTTGCGCGGATGCCGGTGCTGATTTTTGACCGGATGCGCGAGGCCGTTGTTCTCCGGCCGCGACAGCAGCCCGAGCAGCGGCGTCATATCGTCGATCCGCTCGGCGATAACATGGATGACGCCCGATTCCGATTGCAGCCGGCCGGTGACGGCGATGAAGCGTGCGGCGATGACGACCGGCCGGTAGGTCTCGAAAATCTTCGGCCAGACAATCACATTGGCGATGCCGGTCTCATCCTCGAGCGTGAGGAAGATGACGCCGCTGGCCGTGCCCGGCCTTTGCCGGATCAGCACCAGCCCGGCGGTGCGCACGCGCCGGCCGGAAGGCGTGACGGCGAGATCCTGCGTGCGGACGATGTTCTCCGCCTTGAGGTGCGCGCGCAGAAAACCGACGGGATGCGCCTTCAGCGACAAGGCCAGATGTCGGTAATCCTCGACGACATGTTCGCCGAGCGACATCGGCGGCAGATGCGCTTCCGGCTCCAGCGCGCGGAAGCTCAAATCTTTCAGCAGCGGCAGATCGTCCTTGTCGCCGGCGCGGTTGAGGCCGCGCACGGCCCAGAGCGCATCGCGCCGGTCGAGGCCGAGCGAGCGGAAGGCATCGGCCTCGGCCAGCGCGGCAAGTGTGCTGGGCGCTAGGCCCGTCCGCAGCCAGAGATCGCGGATCGAGTCATAGCCTTTGCCGCGCTTGTCGACGAGTGTGGCCATGTCATCTTCGGCGAGGCCCTGAATCTGGCGAAAGCCGAGCCGGATTTTATGCGTCGCGCGAATGTCCTCGCTCATCGAGACGTGGCGCGGATGGAGGCGGGATAGGACGGTGGGCGACGGCGTGTACCTTTCCGCGTTATGGCCGGCCTTGTCCCGGCCATCCACGCCGATCCGTTGCGGCAGCGTTCCGGAAGGATACGCAAGTGGCGCCGCGTGGATGCCCGGCTCAAGGCCGGGCATGACGCGCTCTTCGGGGAGCATTTCTTCTTGCAGCAGCGCATCCTCTTCCAGCGTGCAATCCCATTGCGAGAAATTCACGTCCACTTCCTCGATCGAAACGCCATGTTCGCGTGCGTCGCGGACGATCTGCGCCGGAGCATAGAAGCCGAGTGGCTGCGCATTGAGCAGCGCACAGCCGAAGACATCCGGATAGCGGCATTTGATCCAGGCTGAGGCATAGACCAGCAGCGCGAAGGAGGCGGCATGGCTTTCGGGAAAGCCGTAAGTGCCAAAGCCCTCGATCTGCTGAAAGCAGCGTTCGGCGAAGTCGCGCGGATAATGGCGCGCCACCATGCCTTCGACCATTTTCGTGCGGAACGTGTCGATCGTTCCGGCGCGTTTGAAGGTCGCCATGGCGCGGCGCAGCCGGTCGGCCTCCTCGGGGGTGAAGCCGGCGGCGACGATGGCGATCTTCATCGCCTGCTCTTGGAACAAGGGGATGCCCAGCGTCTTGCCGAGCACGGCTTCGAGTTCCTTCGAGGGATAATCGACGGGCTCCAAGCCCTGCCGGCGGCGCAGATAAGGATGCACCATATCGCCCTGGATGGGCCCCGGCCGAACGATCGCGACCTCGACGACGAGATCGTAGAATGTCTGCGGGCGCAGCCGCGGCAGCATCGACATTTGCGCGCGGCTTTCGATCTGGAAGACGCCGATCGTGTCAGCGCGGGAGATCATCGTATAGATCGCGCGCTCTTCCGCCGGAATGCTCGCGATTGTCAGATCGATCCCATAATGCCGGCGCAAAAGGTCGAAACTCTTGCGCAGGCAGGTGAGCATGCCGAGGGCGAGA
Source organism: Methylovirgula sp. (assembly GCA_031291555.1). Lineage (GTDB taxonomy): Bacteria > Pseudomonadota > Alphaproteobacteria > Rhizobiales > Beijerinckiaceae > Methylovirgula. Next base: position 25,338 of record JARLIV010000035.1, read on the forward strand.
ACATCGACCTTCAAAAGGCCGAGCGCATCGA
>JARLIV010000204.1 GCA_031291555.1 Methylovirgula sp.
CTCACCGCGACCATCGATATTCTGCGCGCCATCGCGAATGGCTCGGGCCCGGATCGCGCCATTCTTGCGCTCGGCTACGCCGGCTGGTCGCCCGGCCAACTCGAAGACGAGATGCAGAACAACGGCTGGCTCACCTGCCCGGCCGATTCGGGGCTTATCTTCGATACGCCGCTCGAATCGCGCTACGACATGGCGATGCGCAAGATCGGCATTGATCCAGGCTTTCTCTCCGCCCAATCCGGCCGGGCGTAACCAAAGCGTTTTCGAGCGAAGTGGATGCCGGTTCGCGTAAAGAAAACGCGTCAAATATAGAAAATTCTACGCCGCGGCCTGCGCGGCGCCGACGAGTTTGCGCGCCTCGCCGGCGCTCATCGGATGGCCGAAGACATAGCCCTGCGCGAATTCGCAGCCGAGTTGCGATAGCTCGATCGCGTCGGACTCCGTCTCCGCGCCTTCTGCGACGATATCCATGCCGAGATCATGCGCCAGGGTGACGATGGAGCGAAGAATGATCGGCCGCACGCCCTTGCCGTTATGATGCACGAAAGAGCGGTCGATCTTGATCGTATCGAAGGGAAAGCGCTGGAGATAGGCGAGCGAGGAATAGCCGGTGCCAAAATCGTCGAGGCAGAGGCCGGCGCCGAATTCATGGATGCGGGTCAGAATCTGCGCCGCATATTCCGGGTTCTCCATGACCAGACTTTCGGTCAATTCCAGCTTCAGCGTGCCGCGCGCGATCTTCCAGCGCGAGAGCACCGCGCGTACATCCTGCAATAGATCGTGACGCAGCAATTGCCGCGATGAGATGTTGACGCTGGCAAAGAGCGGCGGGTCGAGATCGAGCGCCGCCTGCCAGGCCGAAAGCTCGCGGGCCGTCCGCTCCATGGCGAAAAGGCCGAGATCGATGATGCTGCCGGTCTCCTCCGCGACGGGGATGAATTCCGCCGGGCTCAGGCGGCCGAGGCGCGGATGATCCCAGCGCAGCAAGGCTTCGAAACCGGCGACAGTGCGGTCCTCGAGCCGGATGATCGGCTGAAACAGGATATGCATCTCGCCGCGATCGAGCGCCCGGCGCAGATCCGCCTCAAGCGTCAGCCTGTCGGAGCGCACAGTGCGCATCGACGGCCGGAAAACCTCGATACGGTTGCCGCCGATACGCTTGCCGTGCCGCACCGCGATCTCCGCATCGTTCAGCATGTCCTCGCGATTGGCGTGCAATTGCGGATCGAAGAGGGCGAGGCCGATCGAGGCCGTCAGCGGCACTTCCTTCTCGCCGAAGCTAACCGGCGTCGAGACGGCACGGCGGATGACATTGGCGATGGCGATGATCTGATCCGTCTCGCTTTCGGAAATCACCACGGCCGCGAACTGGTCGCTGCTCAGCCGCGCCAGCGTATCCTGCGGCTTCAGGATGCGGCCGAGCCGCCGCGCGATGGTCAGCAGAATGGAATCGCCGGCGGAGAAGCCGATCGTCTCGTTGATATGCTTGAAGCGGTCGATGTCGATGCAGATGACGGTCGGGCGGATTTGCGCATCGGTCTGCGAGAGTTTGAGCGCGGCATCGAGCCGGTCGAAGAACAATTCGCGGTTTGGCAGGCCGGTGAGATTGTCGTGGACCGCGTCGTGCAGCAGGCGCGTCTGCGCCGTCTTCTGCTCGGTGACATCGGCGAGCGTACCGATGACGCGGATCACCTCGCCCTCGGGGCCGATCACCGGCCGCGCCTTGAGCAGGAACCAGAAATAATGCCCGTCCGCGGCGCGCAGGCGGAATTCCTGATTGATGCGCCCGCGCCTTTGCTCAAGCATTGTGTCGAGGCTGGCGCGGTAACGGTCGCGCTCGAACGGGTGCAGGATATCGAGCCATTTCGAGGCCGGCCCTTCAAGCTCGCCGCGATAAAGGCCGAGCTGGGTCTCAACCTCGGGGCTGACATAGACGCGGTCGGAATCGACATCCCAATCGAAAATGACGTCGCCGCAGCCGGTCAGCGCCAGGGCTTTGCGCTCGGAATCGTTGATCGCGCCGGAGCCGAGGCCGCCGCCAGCGAAGGCGTTCTGCATCACCGTGAAGCCGATCAGCATGACGATCAGCACCAGGCCGCCGATCAGCGCCGGCGAGACGAGATCGTTGGTGAGCGAACCCGTGACGGTAAAGCCCGCGGCGATGACCCAGACGAGCAGCAGGAACCATGTCGGGATCAGCATCACCGCACGATCATAGCCGTGGGTCGAGAGATAAAGGACAAGGATGAAGCCGACGGCGGCAACGGTGGCGAGCGAAATCCGCGCGACGCCGGCGGCGATCGGCGCGTCGAAGATGGCGAGCCCGATCAGTGCGACGAGGAAAACCAGCCAGCCGATCGCGACGCGCGAGGCGCGCACATGCCAGCGATTGAGATTGAGATAGGCGAAAAGGAAGACGAGCAGCGTCGCCGCGAGCGAGGTTTCCGCGCCCGCGCGCCAGACGCGGTCGGCTTGCGCGGACGTATCGAAAATCTTGTCCCAGAAGCCGAAGTCGATGCAGACATAGGCGAGCACCGCCCAGGCCAGCGCCGCGGCGGCGGGAAAGATCACGGCGCCCTTGACGACGAAGACGATGGTGAGGAAGAGCGCGAGCAGGCCCGCGACGCCGATGACGATGCCCTTGTAGAGCGA
>JARLIV010000205.1 GCA_031291555.1 Methylovirgula sp.
CGACGCTCGACACGCTGCACAAGGATCTTTACCGCGCCCGCGCCGCGGCGCTCTCGCTCATTCCGACGACGACCGGCGCGGCCAAGGCTGTCGGCCTCGTTCTGCCGGAACTCAGGGGCAAGCTCGACGGCTCTGCGATCCGCGTGCCGACGCCCAATGTCTCGCTCGTCGATTTCAAATTCGTGGCCAAGCGTCCGACCAATGCCGGCGAGATCACCGATGCGATCAAGCGGGCCGCCGCGCAAGAGCTCAAAGGCATCCTGAGCTATACCGACAGCCCGAACGTTTCGATCGATTTCAATCACGATCCGCATTCATCCGTCTTCCATGTTGATCAGACCCGGGTCATCGACGGCACGCTCGTGCGCGTCGTATCCTGGTACGATAACGAATGGGGCTTCTCTAACCGGATGGCGGACACGGCAGTTGCAATGGGGAAACTCGGATGACACGGACAGCGCCGCTCGCACCCTTTCCGATTTTGGATGATGCCGAGCTTGCCGGCAAAAGGGTCTTGATCCGCGTCGATCTCAACGTACCGATGGACGGCGCGAAAGTGACGGATGCGACCCGCATCGACCGCATTCTGCCCAATCTGCAGGAGATCGCCGCCAAGGGCGCGAAAGTGATCATCCTTTCGCATCTCGGCCGCCCCAAGGGCCGGGAGGAAAAATATTCGCTGCGCCCGGTCGTCGCCGAATTGTCGTCGCGGCTCGGCAAGCCGGTGGCCTTCGCCGCGGATTGCATCGGCGGAGAGGCGCGCCAAGCGGTCGCCGCGATGCGCGACGGCGATTTCCTGCTGCTCGAAAATACCCGCTTCCATGCTGCGGAAGAGAAGAACGGGGAAGCTTTCATCGATCAGCTTGCCGCGCTCGGCGATGTCTATGTCAACGACGCCTTTTCCTGCGCGCATCGGGCTCATGCTTCGACCGAGGGGCTGGCGCGTCGCCTACCGTCCTTCGCCGGCCGCTCGATGCAGGTCGAGCTTGAGATTTTGACCAATCTTCTCTCGCATCCGGTGCGGCCGGTCATGGCCGTCGTCGGCGGCGCGAAAGTCTCGACCAAGCTTGAACTGCTCGGCAATCTGATGCGCCGCGTCGATATTCTCGTCATCGGCGGCGGCATGGCCAACACCTTCCTTGCCGCGCAGGGCAAGAAGATCGGCAAGTCGATCTGCGAGATGGAACTCGCCAATGTCGCGCGCCAGATCGTGGCTGACGCGGCGGCCGAGAATTGCGAGATCGTTCTGCCGGTCGATGTCGTCGTCGCGCAGAAATTCGCCGCCGGCGCGCCCTCGCGCATCGTTTCGGTGGACGAGGTCGGCGACGAGGACATGATCCTCGACATCGGGCCGAAGTCGGTGGCGCGGGTCGAGGCGCTGCTGGAAAAGACGCGCACGCTCGTCTGGAACGGCCCCTTCGGCGCCTTCGAGATTGCGCCGTTTGACAAGGGCACGACGGAGATCGCGGCGGTCGCCGCGAATCTCACCAAGTCCGGCCAGCTCGAGAGCATTGCCGGCGGCGGCGATACGATCGCGGCCTTGAACAAGGCCGATGCCGCGAAGGAATTCACCTATATTTCGACGGCCGGCGGCGCTTTCCTCGAATGGCTCGAAGGCAAGAAGCTGCCGGGCGTCGAGGCCCTGCGGCTCAACGCGCGGCGGAACTGAAGCGCCGCTTGATTTGCAACACAAGGAAATAGGGAAGAGCGGTGAGCAAAGATCAACTCGCGCAGGTCGCGCAAGCCTTGGTGGTCCCCGGCCGGGGTATTTTGGCGGCGGATGAGAGTTCGTCCACCATTGCCAAGAGGTTCGCTGCCATCGGCGTCGAGTCGACCGCGGAGGCGCGACGCGATTATCGCGAATTGCTGTTCCGTACCGCGCCGGCGATGCAGAAATATGTCTCCGGCGTCATCCTTTATGACGAGACCATCCGCCAGAAGGCGGCCGACGGCACGCCGCTGGTGAGCCTGATCGAAAAGGCGGGCTCGATCCCTGGCATCAAGGTCGACACCGGCGCCAAGCCTCTGCCGGGCTTCCCGGGCGAGACGATCACCGAGGGACTCGACGGTCTCGCGGGCCGCTTGAAGGATTATTACGAACTCGGCGCGCGCTTCGCGAAATGGCGCGCGGTCATCGATATTGCCGACTGCATTCCGACGCGCGGCGCGATCCTCGCCAATGCCGACGCTCTGGCCCGCTATGCGGCGCTCTGCCAAGAGGCCAATATCGTGCCGATCGTCGAGCCGGAAGTGCTGATGGACGGCAGCCACTCGCTTCAGCGCTGCTTTGAGGTCAGCGAGGCTGTGTTGCGCGCGGTCTTCACCGCGCTCTACGAGCAGCGCGTCTTCCTCGAAGGCATTGTGCTGAAGCCCAATATGGCGGTTCCGGGCAAGAAAGCGCCGCAACAGGCAAGCTCAGAACAGGTCGCCGCGGCATCGGTGCGGCTGTTCAAGAACGCCGTGCCGGTCGCGGTGCCGGGTATCGCCTTCCTCTCCGGCGGCCAGTCGGATTTCGAGGCCACGGCCAATCTCGATGCCATCGCCCGGCTGTCGCCGCCCTGGGCCGTCACCTTCTCCTATGGCCGCGCCTTGCAGGCGGCGCCGCAGAAGGCCTGGTCCGGCAAGGCGGCGAATGTCGCCGCGGCGCAGGCGGCTTTCGCGCATCGCGCGCAGATGAACAGTCTGGCCTCGCTCGGCCAATGGTCCGAGTCGCTGGAAAAGGCGGCCGCCTGAAGGCGCGCGCATCGCGCTTTCGCCCCAATTTTTGGCGAGGAGTTTTCGCGCGCCGCGGGCTTTTGTGGCGCGGGCTTTGAAGGCTAAACTCCCGCGATGTCCGAGGACGATCCGCGCCTCTATTTGATCACGCCGCTGCTCGTCGATGCGGAAGCCTTTGCCGCGGCCTTCGTTGCAGCGCTGGAGGCGGGCGATGTCGCTTGCGTCCTGCTGCGCTTCGCACCCACGGCGGACGCCAAGGCCATCGCCAAACATCTGCTGCCGCTCGCCCAGCAGCGTGGCGTCGCCTGCCTTGTCGAGGATATTCAGTTGGCGGCGCGGACGGGCGCCGACGGCGTCCATGTCGCGGCGCCGGGCGAGGGGCTCGATGCCGCCCTCAAGGCGATGAAGCCCAAGCACATCGTGGGCACCGGCGGCGGGGTGAACCGTGACGATGCCATGCGCGCCGGCGAGATCGGCGTCGACTATCTGTCGTTCGGCGGCCCGGACGAGGCGCTGACCTTTCCGCAGATTCGCGAGCGCGTTGCCTGGTGGGCGGAGATTTTTAATCTCGCCTGTGTGGCCTATGCGCATCGGCTGGAGGAGGTCGCCCCGCTCGTCGAGGTCGGCGCCGATTTCGTCGCGCTCGAAACCGCGGTCTGGGACGATCCGCGCGGCGCGGCGGCGGCTGTCGCCGAGGCCGACCGTGCTCTCGCGCGGAGGCGCATCGGCGCATGAAGCCCGTCTCCTGGCTCTGCTGCGTGCTGCTGGCGCTGTGGGCCGCTCCGGCCCTGGCGGGCGAGCCGGCTGCGGCCGTAGCCAGTGCAGTGAACCGCGCTGTGAATATCGATCTCGCTTACGGCGCCTACCAGCGCGGCCTCTATCTGACGGCGCTGAACGAGGCGCAGAAGCGGCTCGCCGCCAATCCGAACGATGGCGTTGCGATGACGCTGATCGGCCAGCTCTACGATCAAGGTCTCGGCGTCGGGCAGGACTTCGCCGCGGCAGCGCGCTGGTACAAGAACGCGGCGGCGCATGGCGACGAGGAAGGGATTTTCCTCTACGGCCTCACCAAGCTGCAGGGCAAAGGCGTGCCGAAGGACCGCGATGGTGCCGCCGCTCTCTTCGCCCAGGCTGCGGCGATGAACCATCCCGGCGCGCTTTACAATCTCGGCGTGCTCGCGGTCGAGAACAATGGCGTCGTGTCTGACTTTCCCAAGGCCGTGGGTTACTTTCGCCGCGCCGCCGAACTCGGCTATCCCGACGCCGCCTATGCACTCGCGCTCTGCTATCGCCAGGGCCAGGGCGTACCGCAGGACAATGCCGCGGCCGCCCAATGGATGAAGCGCGCTGCGGACCAGGATCAGGTCGCAGCCGAGGTCGAATATGCGATCATGCTCTTCAATGGCGTCGGCGTCGCCAAAGACGAGAGCGCGGCGGCGAAGCTCTTCTTGAGGGCGGCGCAGGAGCAGAATGTCGTCGCGCAAGACCGCGCGGCGCGGCTCCTGGCGCTTGGGCGTGGCCTGCCCAAGAACATCGTCGAGGCGATGAAGTGGCATTTGCTCGCGAGCGCCGCGGGCGAGAAGGATGCTTGGCTCGACAGCCTTCTCGATCAGCTCACGCCGGCGCAAAAGGTCGAAGTCGACGCGGCCGTGCGCCGCGCCTTGGGGCGCTAAAGCACCGGACCGGAAAGTGCGTCGCGGTTTTCGGATCAATCCGATGCGAATAAAACCCGCCAGCCCATCAGGCGCGCGCGCGGGGATGGGCGCCGCGATAAGCTTCGAGCAGCCGCGTCGAATCGATCGCCGTGTAGATCTGCGTCGTCGAGAGCGACGCATGGCCGAGCAATTCCTGGATCGTGCGCAGATCGCCGCCCTTGCCGAGAAGGTGCGTCGCGAAGGAATGGCGCAGCGCATGCGGCGTCGCTGTTTCCGGCAGGCCGAGCGCGCCGCGCAATTCAGCAACCGCAAGCTGGATCACCCGCGCCGACAACGGGCCGCCCTTGGCACCGATAAACAGCGGGCCATCGGCCGGCAGCGCGAAGGGGCAGAGTTCTAGATAGGTCGCGACCGCGCGCTGGACCGGCACGATCACCGGTACGCTGCGGGTCTTGCGGCCCTTGCCGACGACTGTCAGCGTATCGACGCCGCCGAAGGGTGCATCCTGGCGCTTGATCGACAAAGCCTCGGAGATGCGCAGGCCGGCGCCATAAAGCAGGCTGAGCACGGCGGC
>JARLIV010000206.1 GCA_031291555.1 Methylovirgula sp.
ACCGGCGGGCGCTGCGCTTCCACGGCGGCGGCACCGCCTGGAACCATGTCGCCATGGACCAGGCGATTCTCGACGCGGGACTTTCAGCCGCCGAGATCTCCAATGAGCGGACCGGTCTCATCATGGGGTCCGGCGGTCCCTCGACCCGCACGCTGATCGAAGCGGCGGATATTGCGCGGACCAAGGGCCCCAAGAAGGTCGGCCCCTTCGCCGTGCCGAAGGCCATGTCCTCGACCGCCTCGGCGACGCTCTCGACCTGGTTCAAGATCAGGGGCGTCAATTATTCGATCTCCTCGGCCTGCGCGACCTCGAACCATTGCATCGGCAATGCCTATGAGATGATCCGCTACGGCAAGCAGGACCGCATGTTCGCCGGCGGCTGCGAGGAACTCGATTGGTCGTTGACCGTGCTCTTCGACGCGATGGGCGCGCTCTCCAGCAACTTCAACGACCGCCCGGCCGTCGCCTCCCGCGCTTACGACAAGAACCGCGACGGCTTCGTCATTTCCGCTGGCGCCGGCGTTCTGGTGCTCGAAGACTTGGACGTCGCCAAAGCGCGCGGCGCGAAAATCTACGCCGAGATCGTCGGCTATGGCGCGACCTCCGACGGCGTCGACATGGTTGCTCCCTCCGGCGAGGGCGCGGCGCGCTGCATAAAGATGGCCTTACAGGACGTCAAAGTGCCGATCGATTATATCAATCCGCACGCGACCTCGACGCTGATCGGCGACCTGAAAGAGATCGAGGCGATCCGCGCCGTCTTCGGCAACGAGGACAAGTGCCCGCCGATCTCGGCCACAAAATCGCTGACCGGCCACGCCCAGGGCGCGACCAGCGTGCACGAGGCCATCTATTCGCTCTTGATGATGCAGAGCGGCTTCATCTGCAAGAGCGCCAATATCGAGGAACTCGATCCCGCCTTTGCCGACATGAATATCCTGCGCGAGCGCCGCGACAATGTGAGCCTGCGCGCGGTACTCTCCAATTCCTTCGGCTTCGGCGGCACCAACGCCTCACTCGTCTTCAAGCACCTCGATGCCTGATCAGCGCCAAGGTCTGATGCAGGGCAAGCGCGGCCTCGTCATGGGGGTCGCCAACGATCATTCGATCGCCTGGGGCATTGCGAATGCGCTCGCCAAGGAGGGCGCGGAGCTGGCCTTCACCTATCAGGGCGAGGCGCTTGGCAAGCGCGTCAAGCCGCTGGCGAAGAGCCTCGGCTCGTCGCTCGTCCTGCCCTGCGACGTCGAGAATATTGCCGAAGTCGACGACGTCTTCGCGGCGCTCGCCGAGACCTGGGGGACGCTCGACTTCCTGGTTCACTGCATCGCCTATTCCGACCGCGCCGAATTGCGCGGCCGCTATGCCGACACAAGCCGAGAGAATTTTCAGCGCACGCTGCTGATCTCCGCCTTCTCCTTCACCGAGGCGGCCAAGCGCGCCGCCGCCCTGATGTCGAACGGCGGCGCCCTGCTCACGCTGACGTTCGGGGGCGCGAACCGGGCCATGCCGAATTATAACGTCATGGGCATAGCCAAGGCGGCGCTCGAAGCGAGCGTGCGCTATCTCGCGACCGATTTCGGCGCGTCGGGCATCAGGGTCAATGCGATCTCGGCCGGCCCGGTGCGCACGCTCGCCGGCGCCGGCATCACCGACGCGCGCGCCATGTTCAATTACGAAAAGCTGCACGCGCCGCTGCGCCGCGCCATCACCATCGAGGATGTCGGCGGCGCTGCGCTCTATCTGCTGAGCGACCTTGCCCGCTGTGTCACCGGCGAGATCCATTATGTCGACGCCGGCTACAGCATCATCGCCATGCCGCGGCCGGAGCGCCTCAAGCTCGACCCGCAGCAGGCCGAGGCGGAAGGCGGCTGAGCCGATGCGGCTATATTCGGAAAACTCCTCGCCGTTTTCCGCGCCGGTGCGTATCGCTATTTATGCCAAAACCCTCGATATCGAGATCGTTGCCCCGCCCGGCGGCCTGCGCTCGGCCCAATATCACGCCATCAACCCGCTCGGCACGATCCCCTGCCTGATCCTCGATAATGGGGCGCGGTTGCCGGAATCCTCGGCGATCATCGAATATCTCGAAGAAAAATTTCCCCAGCCGCCGCTGCTGCCGGAGGGCGCCGAGGCGCGCGCCAACGTACGGCTTCTGCAGCGCATCGGCGAATTGCACATCACCGCCCAGACGGTCGAGCTCGGCCAGGCCGCGCCCAACACCGAGGAAAGCGCCAACCGGCTGACGCGGCTCGTGCGCGGCCTCTCCGCGCTTCAAGGCGTATTGAGCGGCGAGCGCTTCGCCGCAGGACCCAGCCTGACCCTGGCGGACTGCCAATTGGCGCCGGCGCTCTTTCGCGTACCGCGCGTCGTCGCGCCGCTGGTCCATCGTGACCTCATCGCCGCCTATCCGGCGGTGGCACGCTATGTCGAAACGAGCCGGGCGCACCCGGCCATTGCGCGCGTGCTCGACGAGATGAGCGCCGCGCTCGACAAGTGAGAGCGGGATTTGCGCGAAAAACCGGAATCCACTTTTTCGCATCCCGCTCCAGCGTAACCCGGGCAGGAAAATTGCCGGGCGTGGCGCACAGGACACAACCCCGCCGACCATTTTGCCGTATTTTTAAGATACCTATCGCAAGGTCGACTTTTCCGCAGGCGGACGGGCGCATGCCATCCGCCGGGCCGGCGTCGCCTGGCGCGCATCGCTGATTTCGCAGGTAAGTTTCATGAGCCTCATCAACCGTCGCAATCTTCTGTCCGGCGCCGCCGCCGCGGGCGCCTCGTTCACCCTCGCCGGCTGCGTCTCGACCCAGTCGGGCCCCGGCTTCGAGGCCAATGCATCCGTGCCGCAGCAGCCGACGACTCCGCCGCCCGCGGCGCCTTCACCGGCCTTGATCGCCAGCGCCGACGAGGCGAACGGCCCCATCGACTATGCCGCGATGTATTCGGGCGCTCAGGACGGTACTTTCGAGGTGCCGCCGGTCAAGCTTTCGCAGATCAAAAAGGGCTTCATGCGGAAGCTCGTCGATTATCAGACCGTCGAGCAGCCGGGCACGATCGTGGTCGATCCGGCCAAGCGCTATCTCTATCACGTCCTGCCGAACGGCAAGGCGATGCGCTATGGCGTCGGCGTCGGCCGCGAGGGCTTCCTCTGGTCGGGCACGGCCGAAATCCATTCCAAGCAGGAATGGCCCGACTGGTATCCGCCGAAGGAGATGATCGCCCGCGAGCCGGAGCTGCGCAAACAGCTCGACCAATTGCAGAGCGGCATCGGCATGCACGGCGGCCCGCGCAACCCGCTCGGCGCCCGCGCCATGTATCTGTGGCAAGGCGACAAGGACACGCTCTACCGCATCCACGGCACGGTCGAGCCCTGGTCGATCGGCACCAATGCCTCCTCGGGCTGCATCCGCATGATCAACCAGGACGTGATCGATCTCTATGCGCAGACGCCCGTCGGCACCAAGGTCGTGGTGCTCGGCCACGCCCAGCCGAAGATGAGCTGATATTTTCTTGGCAGACGGATGGCGCCTGCGATACAAGGCGCCATCGTCAACAATCGAAAGGAGGTGATCCAGTGTCTCAATGTCTGATCGCAAAGCCGCTGGAACTCACCGCCGCTCATTTCGCGGGGGCTCAGCGGTCGCGCTGACATTGCGGGCTTGCCTCGCATGCCCACAAATACGAAAGCCCCGGCCCAAAGCCGGGGCTTTTTGATTCCGCGCCTATTCCCGACCTGAAATCGCCGCATCCGCACTTCAGCATCGCGATTGGCCCGCCCCGCCCGCTTGCGGTAGAATCCACAACATGACGATGCGATTCTCTTTTGCCGCGGCGCTCGCCGCCGTGGGCTTTGCCCTTCTCGCCGCGCAGCCGGCGCGGGCCGATTTCCATTCCTGTGTCGCGGGCCTTGCTGCCGAGGCGCAGGCGCACGGCGTTCCAGCGCAAGTGGCCGAGGCCGCGACGGCCAACCTGACCTTCAATCCGGACGTGCTCCAGGCCGAGCGCTCGCAGCCGGAATTCACCACGCCGATCTGGGACTATATCGCCGCCCTCGTCGATGACGAGCGTGTCGCGGACGGGCGCGCGGCGATCGCGAAATGGGGACATTGGCTCAACGTCGCTGAACAGCGCTATGGCGTCAGCAGCTCGGTCGTCGCGGCGATCTGGGGCGTCGAATCGAATTTCGGCCAGAACTTCGGCAACAAGCCGGTGCTGCAATCGCTGGCGAGCCTTGCCTGTTCCAACTCGATGCGGCCCGCCTATTATCATCGCGAATTCCTCGCCGCGATGCAGATTGTCGGCGAGGGCGGCGCCGATCCCGCCAATTTCAACGGCTCCTGGGCGGGTGCGTTCGGCAATACGCAATTCATGCCCTCGACCTTCCTGCGGCTTGCCGTCGATCTCGACGGCGACGGGCGGCGCGACGTCATCAATTCCGTGCCGGATGCGCTCGGCTCCACCGCCAATTATCTGCATCACAGTGGCTGGGTGCCGGGTCTGCCCTGGGGCTTCGAGGTGAAATTGCCACCCGGCTATCCCGCCCGCGATACGTGGCGCGCCAGCAAGCAG
>JARLIV010000207.1 GCA_031291555.1 Methylovirgula sp.
ACGCGAAAAACCGGTGTCCACTTTTTCGCATCCCGCTCTAGAGCATCGGACCGAAAAGTGCGCAGCGGTTTTCGGATAAATCCGATGCGATCAAAAAGGCATAAGGACGTCGTGATGATTCGATCCGAACGTCCGCCGCTCTAGCGCTCTGGCGCTAAACATTGAAAATGGGTCGCGTTCTATGGTTTGGATCGGGTTCGATCCCAACCCTCGCAATCCACTGCGCCAGGAGTTCGATTGAGCCTGCTGCTTGCCCATCTGTCCGATGCGCATATCGGACCCTTGCCGCGGCCACGAAAGCGCGAACTGCTGGGCAAAAGGCTGACCGGCTATATCAACTGGACCCGCGGGCGCCATCTCGTCCACGATATGGACGTGCTGAACCGGCTCGTCGCCGATCTCAAGGCGCAGCACCCCGGCCATATCGCCATGACCGGCGATATCCTCAACATCGGCCTTAAGGCCGAATTTCCGCCGGCCCGCGCCTGGCTCGAAACCCTCGGCAGCCCGCGTGACGTGAGTTTCGTGCCCGGCAACCACGACGCCTATGTCAGATCGTCCCTGCCCTATCTTGCGAGCACCTTCGCGGCGTGGACGCGGGACGATTCCGGCGCGACGGGCTTTCCCTATCTGCGGGTGCGCGAGGGCGTGGCGATCATCGGCCTCTCCTCCGCCGTGCCGACCGCCCCGCTGATCGCCTCGGGGCGGGTCGGCCGCGCCCAATTCGCCGCCGCCGCCGACCTGCTCGACCGGGCGGGGCGCGACGGGCTGATCCGCGTCGTTCTGATCCACCATCCGCCACACCTGAACGGCGCGAAATTCGCCCGCACGCTGTCCGACGCAGCCATGTTCGAGGCGATGATCCGCCGCCACGGCGCCGAACTCGTGCTCCATGGCCATAATCACCGGCTTTCGGTGACACATATCGCCGGCCCGGATCACCAAGTGCCGGTCATCGGCGTCGCCTCCGCCTCGGCCAACCACGGCACGCACGATCACCGCGCCGGCTATAATCTCTACCGCATCGAGGGCAGCCAGAAGAACCCGCGCATCAGCGGCCGGATGCGCGGCCTGCTGCCCGGCGGGCGCGAAATCGGCGATCTGCGGCCGATCGTGCTTTAGCGTTTTCACGCGAAGTGGATACCGGTTCGCGTTATGAAAACGCTCAAATAGTTTAAACCGCTTTCGGACGGAAAACCGGTTCCCACTTTTCCTGAAAGCGGTCTAGGCTTAGCCGCCGAGCTTGGCCTTCACAATGGCGCTGGCCTTGGCCATGTCCAGCCGGCCGGCATATTTGCCCCGCAGCACGCCGACGACCTTGCCCATGTCTTTGAGCGAGGCGGCGCCGGTCTCGGCGATGGCGGCGGCGATCGCGGCCTCCGTCTCCTCAGCGCTCAGGGCCTGCGGCAGGAAGGATTGGATGACGGCGATCTCCTCCCGCTCCTGGGTCGCGAGGTCGATGCGTCCGGCCTTGTCGTAGATTTCGACCGATTCCTGCCGGCTTTTCACCAGTTTCTGCAAAAGCGCCAGGATATCGTCGTCGGAAACAGTTTTGCCTTGGCCGCGCGCGTCGATGTCGCGGTCCTTCAGCGCGGCATTGATGAGGCGGATCGTGTCGACGCGGCGCTTGTCGCCCGCCTTCATCGCCGTCTTCAATTCGCTCGTCAGATCATCGCGTATCGCCACGTTCGACCCTATCTAAGAAAGAACTTGATTGACCGGCGGCGCGCGGCGGGTCACTTAGACCCCCAAACGGCCGCCGCAGAGGGTGTAAAGCAGGCATGACTGGGCATCAAGACAAACCCGCCAGCAACTTGGAAGGCTGGGCGCAACCGCTGAAGACGGCGCGGCTCGTCCTCGCTGACGGCACGGTGATCGAGGGCTTCGGCCTCGGCGCCACCGGCGAGGCGGTGGGCGAAGTCTGCTTCAACACCGCCATGACAGGCTATGAGGAAATCCTCACCGATCCCTCCTACGCCGGGCAGATCGTCACCTTCACCTTTCCGCATATCGGCAATGTCGGGACGAACGAAGAAGACATCGAGACGAGCAATCTCGCCGCCGCAGCCGCCGCCTGCGGTGTCGTCGTCCATGCGCCGATCACCGACCCGTCGAATCATCGCGCCACCCGCCACCTCGACCAATGGCTCCGCGCGCGAGGAATTGTCGGGCTTTACGGCATCGATACCCGCGCGCTCACCGCCTATATCCGCGACAAGGGCATGCCCAATGCCGTCATCGCCTATGAGCCATCGGGCCAGTTCGACATCGCCGCACTCAAGGCTAAAGCCGCCGCTTGGCCGGGCCTTATTGGCATGGACCTCGTGCCGAGCGTCACCAGCGCGCAGCGCGCTGAATGGGACGAGACGAGCTGGACGCCGGAACACGGCTATGGCCGGCGGACGCAGAACAAGTTCCACGTCGTCGCCATCGACTATGGCATCAAGCGCAACATCCTGCGCCTGCTCGCCGATCTCGGCTGCGCCGTCACCATTGTGCCGGCGGCGACGAGCGCGGCAGAGATCATCGCGCTGAAGCCCGATGGCGTCTTTCTCTCCAACGGGCCGGGCGACCCGGCCGCGACAGGCAAATATGCGGTGCCGGTGATCCGCGATCTGATCGACCGCGAAATCCCGACCTTCGGCATCTGCCTCGGCCATCAGATGCTGGCGCTCGCCATCGGCGCGAAGACGGTGAAGATGCGCCAGGGCCACCACGGCGCCAATCATCCGGTGATGGATTTCACCACCAACAAGGTCGAGATCGTCTCGATGAACCACGGCTTCGCCGTCGATCGCGACACGCTGCCGGCCAATGCGAAAGAGACGCACCGCTCGCTCTTCGACGGCACGAATTGCGGCATCGCGCTGACCGACCGGCCGGCCTTCTCCGTCCAGCACCACCCCGAGGCCTCGCCTGGGCCGCAGGACAGCCATTACCTCTTCAAGCGCTTCGTCGAGCTGATGGAAAAGGCGCGGCCCAGCGCGCTTTCCGGCGAGATGGAATCATCTGGCCGATAAGAAATCGCGCTAACCAAAAAAGCTGGCGGAGACGGGCGTTTAGATGGCATTTGATCTAGCGCATCACGAGCTGGGCGCGCGCACGCTACAAAGGCAGACTTAGGCTGGATCCCAATCATGCTTCAATTGATCTCGCACCTCACTTGCCTCAGCTTCATCGCCCTTCTCAGCCTCGCCGCACTGCCGGCGCAAGCTGCCAC
This sequence comes from Methylovirgula sp., assembly GCA_031291555.1. GTDB lineage: Bacteria > Pseudomonadota > Alphaproteobacteria > Rhizobiales > Beijerinckiaceae > Methylovirgula. The sequence continues at coordinate 3,221 of JARLIV010000207.1, forward strand.
AGTGCCCGACGCGGCGCATGGCGAGATCCTCGTCAAGCACTGGTGCGCCGGCTGCCATCAGGTGACGCCCGACCAGAAGCCCGTCAGCTCCGACGTGCCAAGCTTCGTCTTCATCGCGCATCAGGAAAAGCTCACGGAGAA
>JARLIV010000036.1 GCA_031291555.1 Methylovirgula sp.
GCCAACGGCGGCACTTTGTTTCTGGATGAGGTCGGCGATCTGCCGCCGGAAGCGCAGGTCAAGCTGCTGCGCACAGTTCAGGACGGCGAAGTCGATTCGGTCGGCGCCAAGCGCCCGATCAAGGTCGATGTTCGCATCATCTCCGCGACGAACCAAGACCTGATCGATCTCGTCAAGCGCGGCATTTTCCGCGAGGACCTCTATTATCGCCTCAACGTCTTCCCGATCACCATTCCAGCGTTGCGGACGCGGCGTGAGGACATCGCCGATCTCGCCCGCCGCTTTGCCGCGCGATTCGCGGCGGAGGAAGGCAAGCCGTTGCGCGGCATCAGCGCCGAGGCCATCGCGCTGCTCAACAGCTATCCCTGGCCGGGCAACGTGCGGCAATTGGAGAATGCGATCTTCCGCGCCGTCGTGCTCGCCGACAGCGATGAACTGACTGTCGCCGAATTTCCGCAGATCGCCGCCCAGGTCGAGGGCTTCGATGTCCGTATTCCGCCCGCCCCCGCCTCGCTCGTGCGGCCGGCGCGGCCGGAACGCGAAGTGGTGCGCGTCGAGGTGCGCGATCCGAACGTTCTGCCCTTGCTCGACGGCACGGGAAATTTGCGCCAGCTCGAACACATCGAGGCGGAAACGATCAAATTCGCGCTCGCCTATTACCGCGGACAAATGTCCGCCGTCGCGCGCAAGCTCGGCATCGGCCGCTCGACGCTCTATCGCAAGATGAAAGAATACGGATTCCATCAAGCCGATGACGAGAGTTTGATGGACAAGGACCCTGACGCCGGCGACGCCGCCGCCTAAATTTCCGTAACAGATTGTTACAGGCGCCGGACGGTGCGGGTCACAAAAGCCGGCGTCGGTTTCGATGCGCGGGAAGTGATTTTTCGTACTGCCGCCCAATTTAATTTACCGATTTATGCTATCGCTTCGTTGGTCAATCCCCGGCGCAAGGACACGCATGGACCGCGACGATCAATTTCGGCTTGCTCTGCCCATTGCACTGGCAATCTGCCTTGGTTTCGCGCCCGCCCACGCACAGGCTCCCGCGCACAGCGAGCCGCACGCCAACATGGCCGCGACGGCGGCAAAAGCCCCCTTGCCGGCGGACGATGTCACCGGCGCGATCCCGGCCGCGCGCGACGCGACGCTGCCCGATGGCGGCGGCGAATCCCTGCCGGCGCAAGAAGCCGCCCCGGGCGCAGCCTCGCCCGGCGAGACATCGTTGACGCCGCCGCCCGTTCCGAAAAGCGCCCTGCCCGCCGCGGCCGCTGCCGCGCCGCCGAGCACCGCGCCAAAGCCCCTCACCGGCTCTGCCCTCGCGATTAAGAATGCACTCGATTCGTGGCCGCCGCCGCAGGGCAAGGGCCGCCAAGCCGCCGAATTGTGGCTCGAACATAAGGATATCGCCGCTTATTACGCGGCGCGCGATTATGCCCCGCTCTGGGTCAAGGACGGCAAGCCGATCGCCGCCGTCGCCGGCATCAAGGCGCGACTCGCGCTGGCGGGCGACGACGGGCTGAGCCTTGCCGGGATTCCGCAGGCGGATTTTTCCGGCGACACCGATCATCTCGCCACGGCGGAGATCGCCTTTTCAGAAGAGATCGTTGCCTATGGCCGGCAAGCCAGCGGCGTGCGCATCGATCCGCAAGACATCAATCCGCTGATCGGCGCCAAGCCGGATGTCGCCCCGCCAGGCCTTATCCTGGGCGCCGTCGCCGCCGCGGATCTCGATGGCGGCCAGATGTTGCAAAGCTTCAATCCGCAGCAAAAGCCCTATCTCGCGCTGCGCGCCAAGCTCATCGCGCTGCGCCAGCAGAACCGCAACAGCGTTGCCGAGCGGTCCATTCCGCCCGGACCTTCGCTTAAGCTCGGCATGACGGATCCGCGCGTTCCGTTGATCCGTGCGCGCTTCGGCCTCGATGTCGTGCAAGGCGATGCGGATTTGATCTATGACACGCAGGTTGCCACCGCGGTGGCGGATTTCCAGCGCGCCAATGGCCTGCGTCCGTCCGGCATTTTCACGCCGCGCACACAGGCGAGCCTCGCGGCGGAGCAGAAGCCGGATGTCGCGAACGAAATCATCGCCAATATGGAAGCCTGGCGCTGGATGCCGCACAATCTCGGCCAGAGCCGCATCGATGTGAACATTCCCGATTTCGAAGTGCGGGTCATTCGCGACGGCACTGTCGTCCTGGCCAACAAGGTGGTCGTCGGCAAGCCGAGCACACCGACGCCAATCTTCTCCAACACGATGAAATTTCTCATCGTGAACCCCTATTGGAACGTACCGCCGTCGATCCTGCGTAAGGAGATGCTGCCGCATCTGGCGCGCGATCCCTATTATCTGCAACGCATGGGGTTCGAGGCGTTCTATTTTCACGGCCGTCTCATGGTGCGCCAGCCGCCAGGCGAGAAGAATGCGCTCGGCCGCATCAAATTCATGTTCCCCAATCAATATTCAGTCTATCTGCATGACACGCCGCAGCGCCGCCTCTTCGCCGAGACGAAACGCGCGTTCAGCCACGGCTGCGTGCGAGTCGATCAGCCCTTCGATTTCGCCGAAACCGTGCTCGGGCCGAAATGGCCGCAAGAACGCATCAAGCAGCTCATCGGCGGCAGGGAGCGCTATGTCTTTCTGCCAACGCCGCTGCCGATCCATATCGAATATTTCACGGCCTATGTGGATGACGACGGCCATTTGGTGCTGCGCGACGACATCTACGGCTACGAACATCGAATCGAGCAGGCATTGGGCCTTGTCGGTTGATCGGCATCGCAATTCTTGCCTCGCGCGATATTGACGATCGCGCCGCGAATCAGCGAAGATTCAAGGGCGAGACGAAAGCGGCGTTCGTTTTCAACTTCCAATTGTGATTAATCCCGCGGAGAAATGCTGTCACCGCCGACACAGGTTCGCCACATTTGCTGGCTTACCTGACTTGGTCTTCATCTTCGACAACGTTTAAGAGTGTCGCGGATGCAGGACAACCGTGGAACGGGGGTGGCGTTTCCGCCTTTGGCGATGGAACGTTAACGGTTCTCGGTAGAGATGCAGTTCATCGGCGGAGACGCCCGCGACCAGCAGATCGGCTTCAACGCCGTATCCGAGAACCGGGGATTTGTTTTGCCAAAACTGCGTTCGGTAACGAACCTCAACGTACGCGCGCGATGGCGCAGCGGTTACGCGGTTATAAATTTGATCAACGCGAAGCTCGGCACCGTCAAATCCTTGCTCGATAGCCGTGCATTATGCAGCAAAGTTCTCGCTGCAGGTTTGATCGGCGCCTCGTTCTTCCTGTTCGCGCCCTCCTCGACCGAATCCGCCGTCGCCAATGGCGATACGCGCACAATTTATCTCTATCACGCGCACACCGGCGAATCGATCGACGCCACCTATCGCGTCGATGGCCATTACGACCCTGAAGTCCTCAAGAAGCTGAACTGGTTCCTGCGCGACTGGCGGCTCAACCAGGAAACCAATATGGACCCGCGCCTCTTTGATGCGGTGTGGGAGACCTATCGCGGCGCCGGTGCGAAGGATCGCATTGTCGTTCTGTGCGGCTATCGCTCGCCGCAGACCAATGCGATGCTTCGGCGGCGCTCGCGTGCGGTGGCCGAACATTCGCAGCACATTCTCGGCAAGGCCATGGACACGACCATGCCCGGCATGTCGATGGAGCGCATTCGCGAATCCGCCGCCCGTCTGCAGATGGGCGGTGTCGGCTATTACGGCGATACAAATTTCGTCCACATCGATGTCGGCGGCGTGCGCATGTGGCCGCGGATGAGCTATGCGCAGCTCATGCGCCTCTTCCCCGACGGCAAGACGGTTCATATCGCCTCGGACGGGCGCACATTGCCGGGCTATGAGGAGGCGCGCGCCGAGCTCGCCGCCAACGGCACCGCTGTCGCGAGCCTGCCGCCGGCACAGAATTCGGGCATCGGGGCGTTCTTCGCTTGGCTCTTCGGCAAGGGCGGCAGCGGCGACGACGAGGACAATGCGGCGAGCCAGCAGCAAGCGCCGGCGCCTGCTGTCCAAACGGCCGCCGCGCAAGCGCCCGCCGCTCCGGAGGCGGCAATGCAGGCCGATGTGACCGGCAGCATTTCGGATCATGCGGATGCCGCGGCGGCCGAGCCTCAGGCGACGGCCGCGCAAACGGCCGACGTCGATATGCCCCTGCCGCCGGAACGCCCGACGGGTCTCATGGCGGCCGATGTGCCGTTGCCGCCCGAGCGTCCCGTCCTGGCGCTCGCCGCCCTGACCCCCACGCCCGCAGACGAAGCGGCCAAGCCCGCGCCGATGGTCGTCGCCGAAGCAGAAACCGCCGCGCCCGAGTTGCCCGGCATCATCACCCAGGGCCCCAATGATGGACGCCCGACACAGGAACTTTCGCGCAGCAGCTATGGTGCCCTTCCGCAAGCCCTGGCCTATGCGCCGGTGGCGCAGATGGAAGGCCTGCGCTCCGCAGTGCGTGGCGCGCAGGCGGCTGCCTCTGCACCGAAGCCGCCGGCACGCGCGGCTGTGACCATTGTTCCGGCGCGGCTTGACGGCTCAAATTTCGGCACGCTTACCGGCAGCACTGATGTCGCCGAACTGGCCAGCGCCACGATCTTCGGGCCGACGCTCACGGGTCTGCGCAGCGCGGCGCAAGTTGAGAACAGCGCCCTGTCGGGCCATCCTTCCGCCGGTTATCTGGCACGCTTCGAAGGCTCGGCGACGGCGCTCTCCGCCGAGCATTTCGGCGGCCCGTCGGTCGCGGCCCTCAGCCAGGACCGTCATCTCGTGCTCGTCGACAACCCATTCGGCGACTAAGCAGAGGCTTGGCGCGCGGCCAAGATATGAGGCGCCGGCGCGGCAGTGGCCGGCGCTTCGCGCAGGGTCCACGCAAGAAGAAGCGCGAAGATCGCGGCGGCCGAAATCGCGCGGACCATCTGCGCGGGTGAACAGGCGCTGCGTACCTTGATCAAACGCCGGGGGCTTTGTGGCATAATCGACTGGCTCCGCGGCTTGAGGGGATGCGGAAACGCACCGCAATCGAGAGACTGGCGGCGCGGTCGATCATTGAATTAACCATATTTAGTTAGCGATCCTTTACCCTATGCCGGCCGGCCGCCTGAGAGCCTGGCCGCGAAAGCGCGCTGGATCCGGCGCCGAGTTGCATCGATTTTGCTTGATAAGTGTTCGGAAGAAAAACGGTTTGAAAGGCCGGTTGCGGACCATGGGGCCTTGCTTCGACGAAATGACACTTCCGGACGGTGCGACACGCGCCGTCTATGACAAAATCGCCCGCTGGCTGCAGGAGACACCTGCGGAACATCTCGCCTCCCGCCGGGCGCAGGCAGAACTTTTGTTCCGGCGAATTGGCATTACCTTCGCCGTTTACGGCAGCAAGGACGCGGCCGAACGGCTGATCCCTTTCGATATCGTGCCGCGCGTAATTGACCGGGCCGAGTGGAGGCGGTTGGAAACGGGCCTCTTCCAGCGCGTCAAAGCGCTGAACATGTTTCTTGCCGACGTCTACGGCGCGCAGGAAATCCTCAAAAGCGGCCGTCTGCCGCCCGATATCGTGCTCAACAATCCGTTCTATCTGCCGGTAATGCGCGGCCTCAAAGTGCCGCACAATGTCTATGTGCAGATCGCCGGCATTGATGTCGTGCGGATCGACGCCAACGATTTCTACGTTCTCGAGGACAATCTGCGCACGCCCTCCGGCGTCTCCTATATGCTGGAAAACCGCGAGGTGATGATGCGGCTTGCGCCGGATCTCTTCGCCGAGCATCGTGTCGCGCCGATCGAGAATTATCCCGACGTTCTGCTCGCGACGTTGCGCTCCGTTGCGCCGGAGTCCGCATCCGCCGAGCCGACCATCGTCCTCCTGACGCCCGGCCAATATAATTCGGCCTATTACGAACATTCCTTCCTTGCCGACCGGCTCGGCGTCGAGCTTGTGGAAGGCCGCGATCTTTTGGTGCGCGACGATGTCGTCTACATGCGCACGACCGAGGGGCCGAAACGCGTCGATGTCATCTACCGGCGGATCGACGATGCCTTCCTCGACCCGCTCGTCTTCCGGCCGGACTCAGTTCTTGGCGCTCCTGGCCTGTTTTCTGCCTATAAAGCAGGCAATGTGACGCTGGCGAATGCGGTCGGTACTGGCGTTGCCGACGATAAAGCGATCTACAGCTACGTGCCGGAGATTGTTGAATTCTACCTCGGCGAAAAACCCATCCTGAAGAACGTGCCGACCTGGCGCTGCCGCGAGCCCGAGGCGCTGGCTTATGTGCTTGCGCATCTGCCGGAACTCGTGGTCAAGGAGGTCAATGGCTCCGGCGGCTATGGCATGTTGATCGGCCCCCATGCGAGCCAGGCGGAGCTGGCGCTGTTCACCGAAAAGCTGCGCACGGACCCGACGAATTTCATCGCTCAGCCGACGCTCGCGCTCTCGACCTGCCCGACCGCGCTCGAAAGCGGCATCGCGCCGCGCCATGTCGATTTGCGCCCCTTCGTGCTCTCGGGTTCGGACGGCGTGCGTGTGGTGCCCGGCGGCCTCACCCGCGTCGCGCTGAAGGAAGGCTCACTGGTCGTCAATTCCTCACAAGGCGGCGGCACGAAGGACACGTGGGTGATCGACGACAAGGACTGCCGAAATCCGCCATTCACCGAAGCGTACGGTTTTCCGGGCGCGCCGGATATTGTAACGCACTAACCCATCGCCCGAATTCCGGCCCCACGGAATAGCTCATGCTGGCTCGGACCGCCGACAATCTTTACTGGCTCGCGCGCTATATGGAGCGCGCTGATTTCCTGGCGCGGATCATCGACGCGACGCGACGCCTCGCAACCGTACCGACAGCCGAGGCGGGGCCCGGCACCGGCACCGAGTGGGACAGCGTGCTCGAAGCCTCGGGCGCGGCGGAGGGCTTTCGCAAGACGGGCGTCACGGCGGACGAGGCGCATGTCGTCGAATATCTCGTCTTTGCCGAGGACAATCCCTCCTCGATCTGCAATTGCATCGAAAAGGCGCGCACCAATGCGCGCGCGGTGCGCACCGCGCTGACGGCGGAAATGTGGGATGCGATCAATGGCGCCTGGATCGAGCTCAAGCGCTATCTGCAAGCGCGCGCCAATAGCTCCTATTACGATCGGGTCGAGCTGACGCGCTTCCTCGATTTCGTCAAAAAGGCCTCGCTCGATTATGATGGCGCCGCGCATCGCACCATGCTGCGCAACGATGCCTATTGGTTTTCGCGTCTCGGGCTTTACATCGAGCGCGCCGACAACACCGCGCGCATTCTCGATGTCAAATACAACATCCTGCTGCCGCAGACGGAGACGGTCGGCGGTTCGCTCGATTATTTCCAATGGGCCTCGATCCTGCGCGCCGTCTCGGCGCTCACCGCCTATCACTGGGTTTATCGCACGAGCCTCAAGCCCTGGCTCATCGCCGATCTGCTGATCCTGCGCATGGAAATGCCGCGCTCGCTCATCGCCTGCTACGACAATATCGTGCGCTTCCTTGATTCGATCAGCCAGGCCTACGGACAGAAAGGTACCGCCCAGGTGCAGGCGCATCA
>JARLIV010000037.1 GCA_031291555.1 Methylovirgula sp.
ATACGGTCGAGCATCGAGTTCAAGTTCTCGACCAGGCGATCGAGCTCGTCGCCGGTGCCGGCGAGCGGCAAGCGCGCGGACAGATCGCCGCCGACGATGGCGCGCGCCTTGTCGTTGATCGTATCGACACGGTGCAAGACGCGGCGGGCGATCCAGAGGCCGCCGATCGAGCCGATGATGACAAGCCAGATCAGCGACGTGATCAGCGCGCCGACGAAGATGCGGCGCAGCCGCACGCCTTCCTCGATATCGTGCCCAACCAATAGGCGAAAGCCGCCCGGAAGCAGAAAGATGCGCGCGACCGCGCGATGATGCGCGGTGGTCTCGCCGGCGCGCAGATAATCGGTGATGACCAGCCCCGGCTTCGAGAGCACGCCCTCGGGCAGGCTCGCGACATTGCCGACGATCGGCTCGCCCGCATTTGTGGTGACGAGATAGAGTTCGGCGCCAGGCTGGCGCGAGCGCCGCTCGATCACCGAGACCAGCTGGGCGATGCCGCCCTCGGAATATTGTTCCGCGAGCCCGGTGATGTCGGCATCCACCGTCTGGCGGATCTGCGCGTCGATCAGATGGGTGACATTCCAACCGACGCGGCCGAGCACCAAGCCCGTGCCCACCGCCGTCATCAGCAGATAGACGAGCGAGATCTTGAACGCTGTCGACCGGAGAAGTTTACCGATTGCCGTCACGGATCATATATCCCGCACCGCGGATCGTTTGCAGGAGCTGCGGCTCGAAGCCCTTGTCGATCTTGGCGCGCAACCGCGAAATATGCACGTCAATCACATTGGTCTGCGGATCGAAATGATAGTCCCAGACATTCTCGAGCAACATGGTGCGGGTGACGACCTGGCCGGCGTGCTTCATCAGATATTCGAGCAGGCGGAACTCGCGCGGCTGCAAGACGATCTCCTTGCCGTTGCGCGTCAGCTTGTGCGACAGCCGGTCGAGCTCGAGCCCGCCGACGCGATAGACCGTTTCCTCGCCCGCGCCGGACAGCTTGCGGCGGGAAAGAACCTCGATCCGCGCCAGCAATTCCGTAAAGGCATAGGGCTTCGTCAGATAATCGTCACCCCCGGCGCGCAGGCCCTTCACCCGGTCGTCCACCTGACCGAGTGCGGAAAGGATCAGCACCGGCGTCTCGACCTTTTGCGCGCGCAGGCCGCCGATGAGCGAAAGGCCATCGAGCTTGGGCAGCATCCGGTCGACGATGAGAACGTCATATGTGCCATCGCGGGCCTTCTCATAGCCCTCGAGCCCGTCGGCGGCATGATCCGCCACATGCCCGGACTCGCGCAGGGCCTTGGCGAGATAGTGCGCTGCTTCGGAATCGTCTTCGATGATGAGGATCCGCATAATGGAAGACATATAGTCAATTCCGTAAAAAAACGGCAGGCCGGAGGTGACTCCGGGCCTGCCGCCTCCGAGAACCGGCGCCGCAGACGGGGGGCAAATGCGACACCTGGCGGGGAGAGGAAACTTTCCGCGCAGCGGCGGGGCGGCCGCTGCGCGGCCTGCGTCAGGAGGCTTTGCCCAGCTCCAACGCAACGAAATGGGTCTCGTCGCCGCTCTTGACCCGCAACAGGATGGCCTTGTGGCCGGCCTTCTTGGCATCGCTCAAAACGCCCGCCACCTGGCCGGGGGTCGTGACCGATTTGCCGCCGGCCTCGAGGATCACGTCGCCGACCTTCAGACCCTTCTGCGCCGCGGCGCCATCCGGATCGATATTGGTGACGACCACGCCGCCGGCCGCCGCGCCGGGAACCGAATCCGAAGGCGCCAAGGTCAGGCCGAAATTGGCGAGGGCGGTGGCGCTCGAATCGGTGCCGCTATTATCCGCTTCCGCGGAGGCGACCTGCTCGCTCGGCAAAGTGCCGAGCTTTACGTCAAAGGTCTTCTGCGCGCCGTCGTGCCAGACCAGGAGCGAGGCATCGACGTTGGGTCCGAGCGCGGCGATCTTGCGCGCCAGCTCACGTGGGCCATCGACCGGCTCGCCATTGACGCCAAGGATGACGTCGCCGGTCTTGATCCCGGCTTTCAACGCCGGCGAATCCTTCTCGGTGTCGGCAACCAGAGCGCCCTTGTCGCTCTTCAGCCCGAGACTGTCGGCAATGTCGGAGGTCACCGGCTGAATTTGGACGCCGATCCAGCCTCGCGTCACGACGCCCTTGCTTTCGAGCGCCGCGATGACACCGCGCGCCTCGTCGGCCGGGATGTCGAAGCCGATGCCGACGCTGCCGCCCGAGGGGGAATAGATCGCCGTATTGATGCCGACGACTTCGCCCTGCGTATCGAAGGTCGGGCCGCCGGAATTGCCGCGGTTCACCGGCGCATCGATCTGCAGGTAATCGTCATAGGGCCCGGAATTGATGTCGCGGCCACGCGCGGAAACGATGCCCGCCGTCACCGTGCCGCCAAGGCCGAACGGATTGCCGACCGCGATCACCCAATCGCCGACCCGCGGCGGCTTCGAGGCGAAGCTGACATATTTGAAGGGGCCGCCGCTCTTGATCTTCAGCAGCGCGAGATCGGTGCGCTTGTCGGTGCCGATGACCTTGGCCGGGTGCGTCGTGCCGTCATCCATGGTGATCGTGACTTCGGTCGCTTGGTCGACCACGTGATTGTTGGTCACGACATAGCCGTCCGGCGAAATGATGAAGCCGGAGCCCTGCGCCATTTCGACATGCGGGTGGCCGTGACGGAACACGAAGGGCGTGCCCTCCTCACCGCCAAAGCGGCGGAAGAAGCGCTCCAGCGGATCGTCCGGCGAAAGCTGCTGCGGGCCATCGTCCGAATCGGCGGCATCCGCCGTCTCAGCAATTTTCACCTTGATTGAAACCACGGCGCCGCGAACCCGATCGACCACATCAGCGAAGGAAAAGGCACCGGCCGGCAAAGGCGCAACGGAACCCGTCTCGGCCCGCGCGGGCGTTGTCCACAGGCCCTGCACAGTCCCGTTATTGCTGACGGCAGCGCCGCCGAGAACCAGAGCGGCTGTCGCGCCCAGCAAAACAAGACGCTTGGAGCGCGTCCAGACCCCCAAAGTCGACGAGCCTTGTCCGGGAACCTCTGTCATTTTCTCATTCTCCTGTGCCATTTCGGCATTGCAATCGGGATGGGAAGGTGATCCCCCGCTCAGCCCTGCTCTCGCGTCGGCGGGCCGGCCTCGATTGGCAAAATGGGGCAAGCCGGCTTACGCGGCTATTTCGAGGGGATGAAACTTTTGTAAGGTTGAGCCCGACGGGTGACCGCGTCGTGTCTCAGCCGTGCTGTCACTCGCCTTCAGGTGGGGTGACGATGGACGCAAGGCGCGTCTTCTCGGCCGGCGTCAGCTCTTTCGGCGTGACGAGCGCCATCTTGCGCCGCGCGTTGAGGTAGATCACGCCCCCGCCGGCGAGCAGCAGCAGAAATGGCGTCAGCCACAAGAGGTAGGTGCCCGGCTCAAAGGGCGGCTTCAGCAGGATGAAATCGCCGTAGCGCGAGACGAGAAAGTCGCGGATCTGCTGATCGCTGTCCCCAGCGAGCAGACGCTCGCGCACAAGCACGCGGATGTCATGCGCCAGAGTGGCGTTGGATTCATCGATCGACTCGTTCTGGCAGACGAGGCAACGCAGCCCCGCCGAGATCGCCCGGGCCCGGGCCTCGAGATGCGGATCGGACAGCATTTCCTCCGGCTCGACCGCGCGGGCAAGCAGTGGCGCCAACACAAGTGCCATGAGCGCGAGGACCTGGAAGAGCCGCTTCATTCCGCCGCCTGCGGCGCCGCCGCCAGTTTGCGGACGCGGTGCGCGACGCCGACGCGCAGGCGCCGGTCGCTCAGCGAAACGAGGCCGCCTAAGCCCATGATCAGACCGCCGATCCAGATGAAGGCGACGAGCGGCTTCCAATAAAGCCGTGCATCGACCGTGCCGGGCTTCACGCCATCGCTGATGCCGACATAGACCTGACCGAAGTTGAGCGTCTTAATCCCCGCCTCGGCACGGCTCATCTGCCGCGTCGGATAAAAGCGCACGGCGGGATCCAGGGCGGCGATCTCGCGCCCATCCTCCCGGATCACGACATGGCCGATCTTCGCCGTGTAATTAGGGCCCATCGCGGTGGCGAGGCTGGTGAGCGTCAGTTGATACGGCCCGACATTGGCGCTATCGCCAGGCTTCATGGTGAGGATTTTCTCCGCACCCCAGCCGGTGGCGGCAAGACCAAGCAGCGAGACGCCGATCCCGGCATGGGCCAGCGCCGTCCCATAGGTCGAGAGCGGCACGCCGGCGGCGTGCTGCCAGACCTGCGTCAAGCCGCTCTTGACCAGTGCCGCGCGGCCGAAGAGCCGGTTGGCGATCTCGGCGAAGGCGCCGACGATCACATAGACGCCAAGGCCGCTGACGAGGATCGAGGTGAGGGGGCCGTTGTGGTGCCAGGCGGCGAGAACAAGCATCATCGCCAGGCCGCACAACAAAGCGAAATAGAGCCGCTGCGCCGCGCCGAAGAAATCGCCGCGCTTCCAGGCAAGGTTCTGGCCGAGCGGCATCAACAGGACGAGCGGCAGAAACAGCGGCACCACGGTCGCATTGAAGAAGGGCGCGCCGACGGAGATTTTCTCGCCGGTGAAGGATTGCAGCGCCAGCGGATAGAGCGTGCCGACGAAAACCGTGGCGCAGCAGGTCGTCAGCACCAGATTATTGAGAACCAGCGCGCCCTCACGCGAGATCGGCGCGAAGAAGCCGCCCGGCTTGAGCGTATTGGCGCGCAGGGCAAAGAGCAGCAGCGCGCCGCCGATAAAGAAGACGAGGATGGCGAGAATGAATTCGCCGCGCTGCGGATCATTGGCGAAGGAATGGACCGAGGTGAGGACGCCGGAGCGGACGATAAACGTCCCAATCAGCGACAGCGAAAAGGCAAGAATGGCGAGGAAGATCGTCCAGACTTTCAGCGCGTCGCGCTTTTCCATCACCGCCGCCGAATGGAGCAGCGCGGTGGCCGCGAGCCAGGGCATGAGCGAGGCGTTCTCGACCGGGTCCCAGAACCAGAAGCCGCCCCAGCCGAGCGTGTAATAGGCCCAGTAGGAGCCCATCGCGATGCCGAGCGTCAGGAAGCACCAGGCGACGAGCGCGAAGGGGCGCACGAAGCGCGCCCAGGCCGCGTCGATGCGCCCTTCGATCAGCGCCGCCGCGGCGAAGGAGAAGACGATCGAGAAGCCGACATAGCCGAGATAGAGCAGCGGCGGATGGATGGCGAGGCCGGGGTCCTGCAGGATCGGGTTGAGGTCCTGGCCCTCGAACGGCGCCGGCGACAGACGCTCGAACGGGTTCGAGGTCAGCAGGAT
>JARLIV010000003.1 GCA_031291555.1 Methylovirgula sp.
GCACGGGCGAGATCCGCGGCCTTTTGCGCGTCGGGCTTTCGTCGAGCTTCGCGGTGCGCGAAGTGATCCCGCGACTGCCACCGTTCCTGGCTTGCCATACTGCGCTGCGCATCGATCTCTTGATGAACGATCAGCGGCAGGACCTGCTCGGCGAGGGCGTCGATGTGGCCCTGCGCTTCGGCCCGCTGACCGACACCAGCGCGACCACGCGGAAAATCGGCACGGTTGAGCGGCTGCTCGCCGCCTCGCCTGCCTATCTCGAAAAGGCGGGCGCGCCGAAATTGCCGACGGACCTTGCCGATCACATGATCATCATCGGCCCGGTCGGGCGTGACGCCGATGGGTGGACCTTTCGCTGCGACAATCAGATTGTCACGGCCCGCGTCGAAGGAAGGCTGACGATTTCCGCCAACGAGGGCGCGATCGCCGCCGCGGTCGCGGGGCTTGGGATCGTTTCGACCGGCCGTTGGGGCTGCCTCGCGGAACTGAGAAGCGGCGCCTTGGTGCAAGTTCTGCCCGATTGGCAGATGGAAACGGCGGAGGTCCACGCCATCTTCTCCGCCGGCCGCGCCGCGAAGCCCGCGGCGCGCGCCTTCGCCGATTATCTTGCCCGCGAGATCGGCAAGCATCCAAGCGGAAACGCGGCCTGCATCATGTAGAGCCGCCATGGCTCGCCGCAGCTAGTGTGTCGCCAGCGAGAGGTTGCGGACCGACAGCCCAAATCGCTCCGCGGCAGCCTTCGCCTCCATGATCGCGACATCGATGGAATATTTCAGTCTCATCTCCCTGATTTCGATCGCCGCCGCGCGCGCATCCTCCAGCGAATAAAGAACATCGATGATCTTGTTGTTGCTCCGGATTTGGGTTTGTCTCTGATCCATCGCCCCCTCACATCACTCAACATGTAGGCCATCGCCCAGATGACCGGCAGGACGGAACTTGCTAGAGTGCTACGTCAAAATCGGACGTGGGGCAGATGCGATACGACAAGACGCGGCAAATTCTCGAACTTGCGCGCGCGCTCGCCGGCAGCGCGGAAGGTCTGACTCTCGACGAGATGTGCGAGGTCAGCGGTCTTGAGCGCCGGACGGTCGAGCGCATGCGCGATACGATCCGCGACGTCTTTCCGCAGATGGAAGAAATTCCCGATCATCCGAAGAAACGCTTCCGGATTCCGCATGGGCTGGATGGTTTCTTCCAGGACCCGACGACCGGCGAATTGAGCGATCTCGGCATCGCCGTCGCGGAATTGCACGAGAGCGGCGCAACGGCGCGTGCGGAATCTTTGGCCTCGCTTGGCAACAAAATCCGCGCCGCCATGCGTCATGGGCGCCGGCGCATCACGGAAACCGATGTCGAAGCCTTGCTGCGCGCCGAACGTATTGCGGTTCAGGCCGGCCCAAGGCCGGCCGAAGATCCGGCGCTGCTCGAAATCCTGCGCAAGGCGCTGCTTGAGATGAAAATGCTGCGCTTCGTCTACAAGGGAGGCTCAAAACGCCGGATCGCGCGGGAGATCGTGCCTTACGGAATTATCTTCGGCCGGATGAACTATCTCATCGGCGCGGAAGCGGGCACAAAGAAGCCGAAAAGCTGGCGCCTCGATCGCATCGAGGAAGTCGAATGCCTCGAAAAATCCGCCGCGCCGCCGGACGATTTCGATCTCGCAAAATTCGCCAACACGCCTTTCGGCTTTTTCGAAGGAGAGCCGGAAAATGTCGTGCTGCGTATCCTGCCGGACGGCATGGATGAATTCAAAAATTATCGCTTTCATTCGAGCCAGACGGTCGAATCCTTACCCGGCGGAGGTGCGCTTGTCCGCTTCCGGGCCAGCGGCATGCTTGAGCTCGCCTGGCATCTCTTTTCGTGGGGCGACAAGATCGAAATCATCGAACCGGCGACGCTTCGCGAAACGCTCATGGACGAACTGAAGCGGGCGCTCGCGCATCATGAGGCTCAGCCCTTGGCGATCCCTGCCTCTTCATAAATCTCGGGCTGGAAGCCGACGAGAGTCTTGCCGCCGCCGAATTCGAGCACCGGCCGCTTGATGGCCGAGGGATGCGCGAGCATCAGCGCGACCGCCTTCTCCGCATCGAGTCCAGCCTTGTCGGCATCCGGCAATTTGCGGAAGGTTGTGCCGGCGCGGTTGAGCACCGTTTCCCAGCCGGCCTTCTTGATCCATTTTTCGAGATGGATGCGGTCGATGCCCGCGACCTTGTAATCATGGAAGGAATATTTGACGCCATGCCCGTCGAGCCAGGCGCGGGCCTTCTTCATCGTGTCGCAATTCCTGATGCCGTAGATCGTGATGGTCATGGAATTCCAGCGTTTCGTCTTGTCGCGGGCGGACCCGCTACGTCACTGAAACGCCGCTACCAGCGCCTTGAGGTCGACCTTCGGGTCCATCGAGCTATGATAAATGCGCAAAATCGCCTTGTCGACGCCGAACGGGCGATAGGCCGCGTGCCCGGCGCAATGGACGGAATGTCGCGCGGCGCGACACCTGCGGCTATGCTTGCAGCGGGGCGAACTCGAGGGAGTGACCATGACCAATGCTTCGGATGTGATCGAGCATTATGGCCGCGATGATCTTACGGGGCGGCTGCGCGCGGCGCTCGATGCGGCCGGCCTCGGCGACAGGCTGCTGACGCCGGAAGAGCTGGCCCCGCTCGATCATTTCCATTCACGCGGCCTCGCCGCCACGCAGGAGCTTGCCGCGGCTCTCGCGCCGCTGCCGAATGCGGAAGTCCTCGATCTCGGCTCCGGCATCGGCGGCCCGGCGCGCTATCTCGCCGCGACCTATGGCTGCTATGTCACGGGCATCGACCTCAGCCCCGCCTTCGTTGCGGCGGCGAATTATCTTGCCGAGCGCTGCGGTCTCGCCGGCAAAACGACGTTTCAATGCGCCGACGCGCTCGCCCTGCCCTTTGCGGATGCAAGCTTTGATCTCGTCTGGACGCAGCATGTCGCGATGAACATCGCCGACCGGCCGCGCCTTTATGCGGAGGCGCATCGCGTGCTGAGGCCCGGCGGGCGCTTCGCGATCTTCGACATTGTCGCGGGCGAAACCGGCCCGCTACATTTTCCGGTGCCATGGTCGCGCGGCCCGCAGACGAGCTTTCTGCTGACGCCGGCGGCGATGCGCGAGATGCTCGAAGCGCAGGGCTTTCGCGTCGTGACGTGGAAGGATCAGACGGCGGAAGGCACGGCCTTCTTCGCCGAATGGCAGAAGGCGCTCGCCGCCCCGCCCGCCGCGCGGCCCGCGCTCAATGTCACCGTCGTGATGGGCCCGGAGTTCCCGACCATGGCCGCCAATCTCGCCCGCAATTTCCGCGAGGGCCGCGTCGGGCTGGTGGAGGCGATTTTGGAGAGGGTGTGAGGGCGAGAGTTATCGATAGCCGGGATCGGAAATGTTTCACCTAGGGCACGGACTCATTAACGCGCAACCATTGCCTGATTGACGCAAGCTGGACGAAGGCGAGGTAATTGGCAGCAAGCTTGTCGTAACATGTCGCCCCCCCCCCGCCGAATTCGGTGAAACGCCGCTTCCAGCGCGTTGAGGCCGACCTTCGGGTCCATCGAGCTATGATGATAAATGGGCAAAATCGCCTTGTCGACGCCGAACGGGCGATAGGCTGCGTGCATGGCCCGCATTGCGCCGCGCCCCAAATGATGGCGGAGCGTTCCGCGGATTGTCGTGCGATTGTGATAACCGCACCGGACTCAGGAAAAACGGGGCGAGCGGCCACAACCTAATCTGACCATGATACATTGTGACGACCGTGAGCCGCAGATCCCATTCTGCGATTTCGATCATCGCGTTGGCCCGTGGCGCGTCTCGAACATCCTGTATCCGCAAACGAAGGTTCCGCCATGACGTACACAGTAGGCAGCTATCTGGCTGCGCGGCTCAGCCAGATCGGGCTAAAGCACCACTTCGCAGTGGCCGGCGACTTCAACCTCATCCTGCTCGACGAGCTATTGACCAACAAGGAGCTCGAACAGGTCTATTGCTGCAACGAGCTTAACTGCGGCTACAGCGCCGAGGGTTATGCCCGGGCCTGCGGTGCGGCGGCATTCGTCGTCACCTTCAGCGTAGGCGGCCTATCGGCGATCAATGCCCTCGCCGGCGCCTATGCCGAAAACCTTCCCGTCGTCATGGTGTCAGGCGCGCCCAACACCAATGATTACGCCACAGAGCATTTGCTGCATCACACGATGGCGACGCATGATTTCGCCTATTCGCTTGAGATCGCCCGCAAGATCACCTGCTGCGCCGTGGCGGTCACCTCGCCCGAAGATGCCCCCGCGCAGATCGATATGGCACTTCGGACTGCTCTAAGAGAGAAAAAGCCGGCCTATATCGAGATTGCCTGCAACATCGCCAATGCTTCTTGCGCCGCGCCAGGCCCGGTAAGCGCGATTCTCTCACCGGTGCCGAGCGACGCCGAGTCCCTCGAAGCGGCTATCGTCGCCGCCGCGGAATTCCTGAAAAGCAAGCGCAAGCCAGTCATGATGATCGGCAGCAAGCTTCGCGCGGCGGGCGCCGAGATGCAGGCGATCGCGCTCGCCGAGTCGCTCGGCTGTGCGGTCACCGTTATGGCGGCCGCAAAGAGTTTCTTTCCCGAAAGTCATCCCCAATATGCCGGGATCTACTGGGGCGAAGTCAGCTCGCCGGGCGCGCGCGAGATCGTGGATTGGGCCGACGCAATCCTGTGCGTCGGCGCCATCTTCAACGATTATTCCACCGTCGGCTGGACGGCGATGCCCTCCGGCCCCAACGTTCTGATTGCGGACGACGGGCATATTCAGCTTGCAGGCCTGGATTATAGCCAGGTTCGCCTCGACGCGTTCCTGAGCGGGCTCGCCGCCAGGATCGAGCGGCGCGACGCCACGCTGATCGAATATCGCCGCATCCGCAGCGCGCCCGCGGCTCCGCCGTCGGCCGATCCCGCGGCAAAGCTGACGCGCGTAGAAATTTTCCAGCAAGTCCAATCGCTGATTAACTCCGATACGACAGTGATCGCCGAGACGGGCGATTCCTGGTTCAACGGCATGCATCTGTCGCTGCCCCACGGCGCACGCTTCGAGATCGAGATGCAATGGGGCGCCATCGGCTGGTCGGTCCCTGCAACCTTTGGCTATGCGGTGGGCGCGCCCGGTCGCCGGGTCATTGCGCTGATCGGCGACGGCTCGTTCCAGCTCACCGCTCAAGAAGTCGCCCAGATGATACGGCGCAGACTGCCGGCAATCATTTTCCTGATCAACAATCACGGATACACGATCGAGGTCGAGATTCACGATGGTCCCTACAACAACATCAAAAACTGGGACTACGCCGGACTTGTCCAGGTCTTCAACGCCGAAGATGGCAAGGGCAAGGGGCTTCGCGCGACGAACGGCGGCGAGCTCGCCGCCGCAATCGAGACTGCGCTCGCCAGCCGTGAAGGGCCGACACTGATCGAATGCGTCATCGACCGCGACGATTGCTCGGGCGATCTGATCTCTTGGGGCCGCCTCGTCGCAAAGGCGAACGCCCGCCCGCCTCGGCCACAATAGGAGCGCCGACCAGCAAGCTCGGCCACTCCAGCCGAATTCTGTGTCTGCTGCCTTATTGTTTATCTGAGGCCGGACCCGCGCTACGCTCGATCCCGCGTCGCGATGCAGAACGGCGAAGGTGGGGACCGGCGCCTGCCTCACGCTGTCATTGGCCGATGTCGATCATATGATCTGGAGCCCTGAGATGACCGACTACGAATTCTACTACTGGTCCGTGCCGTTCCGCGGCCAGTTCGTGCGCGCTGTCTTGGCCTTTGCCGGAAAGACCTGGACCGAAGGCGGCGACGCCGCAATCTCAAGGCTCATGGACGAGCCGGTGAGCCGCATGCCGGTGCCTTTCATGGGCCCGCCCCTGCTCATCGACAAAAGGGCGGACTTCGCCATCGCCGAGATGCCGGCCATTATCCTTTATCTGGGCGAGACGCTGGATCTCATGCCCGCCACCGCCGCACTGCGCGCGCTGACCATGAAGATCGTCAACGACGCCAATGATGTGATCGACGAGATCACTCTGGATGGCGGCCGCCAGATGTGGACAGAAAGCCGCTGGCAGGACTTCATCCCCCGCCTGAAGAAATGGATGTCACTATGGGAAGAGACTGGCCACCGCCACGCCCTGAAGGCGCACTCCGGCTTCCTGCTCGGCGGCAAGACGCCGGGCATCGCCGATGTCGTGACCGCCATTCTTTGGTCGACGATGACCGATCGCTTCCCGAAGATTGAGACAATGTTTAAAGAAACCGCGCCCATGACGGCCGCCCTGACGCAGCGGGTCGCGGCTCTGCCGCCGCTGGCTGCACTGGCCGCCAAGGCGCGGCAAGATTATGGTGATTCCTATTGCGGCGGCCAGATCGAGGCTTCGCTGCGCAAAGTTCTGGGTGCTTGAAGGGAGGTTCGATGATTCACTGCGGCCGGCTCACGACAGCCTTGATCGCGGCCTTTGCCGCTCTCCCCTTGATGGTTGGCGCTGCGGAGGCCGTCCAGTGCGGCACGGGCCCTGGCGGCTTCGAGGCCTGGAAGAGCGCCTTCGCCGACGAGGCGAAAGCCCAGGGCATTGGCGGCGCCGGCGTCGAGGCCCTCATGGCGACGCACTATAACTACCCCACAATCGCCGCCGACCGCGGCCTCAAAAGCTTTCGTCTGTCGCTCCCCGCCTTCATGGCCAAGCGCGGCGCCTCGATCATCGCGGCGCGCGGACGCAAGATGAAACAAGCCTATGCGGACCTTTTCGCCTCGATCGAGGCGCGCTACGGCGTCCCGCCCGGGCCGCTGATCGCCATCTGGGGCATGGAATCCGGCTTTGGCACCCAGCATGGCAATCAGCAATCGCTCTCGGCCATCGCGACGCTCGCCTATGACTGCCGCCGGCCGGACTTCTTCACCGATCAGCTTTTGGCGGCGCTGAAACTCGTCGATGACGGGCGCATGTCAACCGAGACGCGCGGCTCCATGCATGGCGAAATCGGCCAGACGCAATTCCTGCCGAAGACGATGCTGCAATATGGCGTCGGCAATCTCGACACCGCCGCTGGCGCGCTCGCCTCGACGGCGAATTATCTGAAAGCGCACGGCTGGCGGCGCGGCGCGGGCTATCAGCCGGGCGAGCCCAATTTCGCGGCGATCCAGGCCTGGAACGCGGCGACGGTCTATGAACAGACGATCGCGATCGTCGGGAAAGAGATTGACGGCGGGGATGATTGAGCGCCGATTAATCGATCAGGGCGCGGACATTTGCAACGATCGAGCACGCTTTGAAGGCTACGGCCGTCTACGTAACGTCCTCCGTTGCCAAGGAGCGGGGGTTCTTATTTCCCGGCGCATCTGAGGGAGAAATAGCCTCGCGGTTTGCGAAAACGACGGTCGGCGTCGACCGAGGGGTGAGAATGACCGGCCACCAGAATGGAAGCCCCCGCCATCCCTTCGCCTCGCTTCCATTTTGGCGCAGCAGCATGAGAACTGGAATATCCCGCGCGTGCATGCTGGCCGCATCCTTTTGCTGCTTTGTATCAGGAGCGTTGGAGAAACGCCCCTCCTCGCGGTAGCGCGCGACGTCACGGTCGCTTGCCGTAACAAGCCATACCTTTCCCTTGAGTTCGAGATTTGTGCTGACCCGCGAAAGATGTTCGAGGGCTACGATATGCGCCTGACGGTCATCGTCTGCGTTCTCATCTGGGAATTCGAGATTGGCATAGGCCAGTTCAAGGAGTTCGACTGCCTGCTCGACCGTAATAAGCGTCGCCTCCTGCTGGGTCTGATTCAAATTGCGAATCTTGGCATCGAGCGCCGCGAGGTTTTTTCCTCCCGCAGACTTCGACACCGTTTGGAAGCCGGATAGCACCAAACGGCGCCCAGGACGAATACTTACCACGTCGGAGAAAAGCAGCTTATTTGGCGAACACGGAACAAGCTGTTGCGCAGCGTCGCGGCGCAGGAAGTAAATTCCCCGCTCATGAGCGCCGGACTCGAAGGCCTCCCTCAATGCGCTATCGAATTCATGGATACGCTTCATGATCTGATAGACGTTTTGCGGCGCGTAGAACCGCGTCACGCGCAGGTCGGACGGCGGTCGTGCCCCATACATGCGAGAGTGCTGTAACACGGTGTCCTGCTGGAAGCGGTTCGGTGAACGACCATAGTAGAAACCAATCAGACTATTGATGGTTATACCGCGATCAAGGATTTGCCCCCCGATGAAAACGTTAAACGGCGTGCGCAATTTAAGCTGGCCCTCGTCATCAAGCAGATTTTTGACATCGTTGTCCGAATTCACTTTCGTAATCATCAACTGGCCTGCGGCCAGCGCATCGCGCACCGCGTTCTTGACCTCGTCGAAGTCCGGCAGCGGAAACTCGTCAGTATCGGCTGAGCGACGAAGATCGACATAGGCCGCGCGGAGCAACTCATTGAAGAGAGGGCTATCGGCCTCTGCCTGATCGATCAGCGCGTCCCGCACGGCGGAAACGACCTTGAGCTGCCAGTCGTGCGAGCTTCTCTGTTGCTCGGTATGAAACAAGAAGCTGTATTTTTGTGGGCGCTGACCTGCTGCGCGCTGTTGAAGCCGGCGAATAGTGCCCCCGACGATAAAACTCACGATAGCGTCGCGCATGACCGTGACATTCTTTTCAGTAAGCACGCGGTCGATCTGCAGGCGGCGTCGATCTTCTTTTTTCAGCGCGTCCCGCTCTGCAGTCGGCACTTCGCGATAAAAATACTGTCCCGGTGAGTTGTTTTCGCTGTCGCAACCAAAATATTGGTCGCCGCCGACATACTTCTCGTGCACGGGGAGCAAAACCGTGAACGCTGGTCGTTTCGGTTGGAAAAGTTGGTTGCCGTTGATGGCAACGTCGTCCTCCGGTTGGAGGTAAAGTGCATAAGGCGTTGCCGTGACCTGCAAATAAGCCGAGTTCGAAACAGATTCACGAAATGTGTCAATCTGCCTTGAGATTGTACCCGCGATATTGAGGCCCTGAACCCTACGTCCGCTCACGGAGGCAAGGTCGGCCTCGTCATCGATGATGAGAACGCGACGTTGCCTGAGCGAGGGGTAAGTTTCGGTGAACAGCTCGATCAGACGGTGCATATTGTCGTCTTCTTTTTTGACGACAAAGACGAGCTTACGCGCTAGCTCGTAGGGCGTGAGGTCTGGCACAGCAAGCACGTCAAAAACGTCGATTTGGTCACTCTCAATAAACTCTTCGAAATCCGCTTTGACGCGGCTCAGAGTTTGCTGAGCAAGGGATTTAGTGCCTTTGGTGAGAATAATGGCTGCGTCATATCCCTTATCGAACGCGCTCGCGATCACGCCGAGATAGGCGCGTGTCTTACCGCTCTGGACCTTTCCGAGGAGGATGCCTGGGCGCTTAAGCGAAGTCGCTTCCTTCTGAAGGTGCTCAACCACCTCTTGGACCTTCGCCTGAAGTTCCGGCGGATCGCCACGCTTGCTAGCCAATTGGTCATAAAAGAGTGCGACGTTGCCCTCGCCCGCCAGTTTGCGAAGGGCAAGCCACTTTTTGATCTGGCTTTCTGCGAATACCGGCCCCGATTTGAGCTCCGCCAATGGAGCTGGGAAATCGGGAAACCGTTTGCGCCAATTTGCGACCGCAGATGCCGTGACGCCGGCCATTTCCGCGATCTCAAACACTCCGATGAGATTTGCCTCGACCATGTTCCACCTGTGAGTAGAAAATTTCACGCTAGTTAGCGTCATTCACAGATACTGTCAACAAGATTCACAACTTAATCGCCAAAAATTGCCCGCCCAGAGAGGTGCTCCGCCGAGGCAAATCGTCCATATTATAGCGAAATCAAAATGTTATGTGGGATCAGCAGAATCTCTGATATTGAGCTACTTTTCACTCCCACTCGATCGTCCCCGGCGGTTTGCTCGTCACATCATAGACGACCCGGTTGATGCCGCGCACTTCGTTGATGATGCGCGTTGCGGCGCGGCCGAGGAAATTCATATCGAAATGGAAAAAGTCCGCCGTCATGCCGTCGGTCGAAGTGACGGCACGCAAGGCGCAGACGAAATCATAAGTCCGCCCGTCGCCCATCACGCCGACGCTCTTCACCGGCAGCAGCACGGCGAAGGCCTGCCAGATTTTGTCGTAGAGCCCGGCCTTGCGGATTTCGTCGAGATAGATGGCGTCGGCCTTGCGCAATATGGCGAGCTTTTCCGCCGTCACGCCGCCCGGCAGGCGGATGGCGAGGCCCGGCCCCGGGAACGGATGGCGGCCGACGAACATCTCCGGCAGGCCGAGTTCGCGGCCGAGCGCGCGCACTTCATCCTTGAAGAGTTCGCGCAAGGGCTCGACGAGCTTCATCTTCATCCGCGCCGGCAGGCCGCCGACATTGTGATGCGACTTGATGGTGACGCTTGGGCCGCCCTGGAAGGAGACGCTTTCGATCACATCGGGATAGAGCGTGCCCTGCGCCAGAAAGTCCGGCGCACCGCGGCCATCCGCGGCGATCTTCTTCGCTTCTTCATCGAAGACATCGACGAAGAGCTTGCCGATGATCTTGCGCTTTTCTTCCGGCTCCTGCACGCCGTCGAGCGCCTTGAGAAACGTCTCGCTCGCATCGACATGCACGAGCGGAATGTTGTAGTGGCCGCGAAACAGCGAGACCACGTGCTCCCCCTCGCCCTGGCGCAGCAGGCCATGATCGACGAAGACGCAGGTGAGCCTTTCGCCGATCGCCTCATGGATCAGCAGCGCGGCGACCGATGAATCGACCCCGCCCGAGAGCGCGCAGAGCACCCGCCCCTCGCCAACCTGCGCGCGGATGGTCTTCACCGCCTCGGCACGGAAGGCGCGCATGGTCCAGTCCCGGCGGCAGCCGGCGATCTTGAAGAGGAAGTTGGCGATGAGCTGCGGCCCTTCGGGCGTGTGATGCACCTCGGGGTGGAACTGCAGCCCGTAGAAGCGCCGCGCTTCGTCGGCGATGACGCAGACCGGCGCATTGGGCGAATGGCCGATGCTCTTGAAGCCGGGCGGCAGTCTCGTCACCCGGTCGCCGTGGCTCATCCAGACGGTGTGCCGGCCCTGCTCCCAGACTCCATCGAGCAGCGGCGATTCCTGCGTCGCCTCGACCTCGGCGCGCCCATATTCGCCGTGATGGCCGCTTTGCACCTCGCCGCCGAGCTGCGCCGCCATCAATTGCTCGCCATAGCAGATGCCGAGGATCGGCACGCCGGCCTCGAAGATCGCCTGCGGGGCGCGGGGCGAGCCCTCCTCCAGTACCGAGGCCGGACCGCCGGATAGGATCACCGCCTTGGGCTTTAGCTCGGCAAAGGCAGCCTCCGCCTTCTGGAAGGGCGCGATCTCGCAATAGACGCCAGCCTCGCGGACGCGACGGGCGATGAGCTGGGTCACTTGCGAGCCGAAATCGACGATCAGCACCTTGTCGTGGTGGGTGACGATTTCGTGGTGGAGGGGGTCTTCGGCCATGGGCTCCTGCCGGCAAAACATGGACTTATGAGATCGCGCCCGGCGGCGCAAGAATAGGGCAAAACTAACCTCAAAGCTTTCCAGAGCATTTGAGCGATCGGGTTGAACGGCGGGCAAACCTTCCCGGTTATCTTGAGGCTACGTAGTGCGTAGGCGTAGCAAGAGGCAGAGATGGAGCGTCAAGTTCCGGTATATAGCGCTGGGCGGAA
>JARLIV010000208.1 GCA_031291555.1 Methylovirgula sp.
GATCATCGCCAAGGACAGACCTTTCACCAAGGAGATCTGGACGCGCGATCAGGCGAAAGCCTGGTTCGAAGAGCATGGCGAGGCCTTCAAGGTCGAGCTCGTCGATGCGATTCCGCCCGACCAGGATTTGAAAATCTACAAGCAGGGCGAATGGCTCGATCTCTGCCGCGGCCCGCACATGACCTCGACCGGCAAGGTCGGCAACGCCTTCAAGCTGATGAAGGTCGCCGGCGCCTATTGGCGCGGCGATTCCAACAAGCCGATGCTCCAGCGCATCTATGCGACAGCCTTCGCCAAACAGGCCGAACTCGACGCCTATCTCAAGCAGATCGAGGAAGCCGAGCGGCGCGACCATCGCCGCCTCGGCCGCGAGTTGGACCTGTTCCATTTCCAGGAGGAAGGGCCGGGCACGGTCTTCTGGCATCCGAAGGGCTGGACTTTGTTCCAGACGCTGATCGCCTATATGCGCCGGCGCCAGCAGGCGGCGGACTATGTCGAAGTGAACACGCCCCAGGTGCTCGACCGGGCGCTGTGGGAAACCTCCGGCCATTGGCAGACCTTTCGCGAGAACATGTTCACGACCATGACCGAGGACGAGCGCGTCTTCGCGTTGAAGCCGATGAATTGCCCCGGCCATATCCAGATCTTCAAGAACGGCCTCAAATCCTACCGCGATCTGCCATTGAAGATTGCCGAATTCGGTATGGTGCACCGCTACGAGCCCTCCGGTGCCCTGCATGGGGTCATGCGCGTGCGCGCCTTCACGCAGGACGATGCGCATATTTTCTGCACCGAAGACCAGATCATGGAGGAGGCGCTGAAGATCAACGACCTCATCCTATCGATCTACGAGGACTTCGGCTTCAAGGATGTCGTCGTTAAGCTTTCGACGCGGCCGGAGAAGCGCGTCGGCTCGGATGAGGCCTGGGACAAGGCGGAAGCCGCGCTGACGCGCGTCCTCGAACCTATCGCCGGCCGCGGCCTCAAAACCGGAATCAATCCGGGCGAAGGCGCGTTCTATGGTCCAAAGCTTGAGTATACGCTGCGCGATGCGATCGGCCGGGAGTGGCAATGCGGCACAACGCAGGTCGATCTCAATATGCCCGGCCGCTTCGGCGCCTTCTATATCGGCGCCGACAGCGAGAAGAAGACGCCGGTGATGATCCACCGCGCCAGCTTCGGCTCGCTTGAGCGCTTCACCGGCATCTTGATCGAGCATTACGCCGGCCATCTGCCGCTATGGCTCTCGCCGGTCCAAATCGTCGTCGCGACGATCACCCAGGAGGCCGACAATTACGCCTATGATGTCGTGACCGCGGCGCGCAAATTGGGCCTGCGGGCGGAGTACGATCTGCGCAACGAGAAGATCACCTACAAGGTGCGCGAGCATTCGCTCGCCAAAATTCCGGTGCTCCTCGTCGTCGGCAAGCGCGAGGCGCAGGAGCACACGGTCTCCGTGCGCCGGCTCGGCGCGGCCGATCAGGTAAGCCTTACGCTCGATGAGGCGCTCGCCGCCCTTGCCGGGGAGGCGACGCCGCCGGATTTGCGCGACAAAGGTTAAGCTTAAGGTTGAAAATTATCCGGTTCTTTAACCCTGGCTTGCCTTTTCCTTGCCGCAAGATCGCGCGACAACGGAGGCTAGAGGGGCAAGGCTCGTAGCCATGCGACGGGCTTTGCGGCATGTTAACGGCTCGTTACCTGGCATCGGATAAAGCGATCTAATGATCCGACGTCCTGATATGCCGATAGCCGGTGTTCCGGCGTCCCGCCGGCGGGGGATGGAAGGCTCTGGCCTGCCAATCCTCAGTGCTGCCTTTTGTCTTTGCGCCAGCCTTTTGCTGGCGGGGTGTTCCGGCGCCGTGCCGGACACCGAGGTTTATCCAACCGCTGCCGATTTCGAAATCCACGGCATCGACGTGTCGCGGTATCAGGGCGATATCGACTGGAACGCGGTGCGCGAGTCCGGCGTGCGCTTCGCCTGGATCAAGGCGACGGAGGGCGGCGACCGCGTCGACGAAAAATTCGATCAGAATTGGGTGGAGGCGAAAGCCGCCGGCGTGCCGCGCGGGGCCTATCATTTCGCCTATTGGTGCCGCTCGGGCGCAGAACAGGCGGCCTGGTTCGTCCAGCATGTGCCGAACGATCCGCAGGCGCTGCCGCCGGTTCTCGATGTCGAGTGGAACCCTGTCTCACAAACCTGCCCGCGGCACATCCCGCGCGACGAGGCGCTGGCGACGATGAAGACCGTCCTCGACGCCATGCAGCACGCCTATGGCAAGAAGCCGATCATTTATACGTCGGTCGATTTCTATCGCGACGTCCTGGCGGACGGTGCCTTCTCGGACTATGCGATGTGGGTGCGCAGCGTGAAGACCTATCCGGACGTCAAATATGCCGGCCGGCACTGGAACTTCTGGCAGCACACCGCCCAAGGCCGTGTGCCCGGCATCAGGGGCTATGTCGACCGCAACGCCTTTTACGGCTCGTCGCACGATTGGCACCAATGGCTCGTCGCCGAGGCGATCGAGCAGAACTGACAGCCGCTTCTTTGCGTCGTCGCGCGCCGCGACCATATTGAGCCGATGACAAACTCTTCCGCGCCGTGGCCGACCTTGTTCATTCCGCATGGCGGCGGACCGTGCTTCTTCATGGACGATCCACAAGGTCTGTGGACGAAGATGGGCGCCTTCCTGCGCGACATTCCCGCATCGCTCGGGCGGCGGCCGAAGGCGGTTCTCGTCATCTCCGGCCATTGGCTCGAAGCCGCACCGACCGTTCATGCCGGCGCAAAGCCTGGCCTCCTGTTCGACTATTATAATTTTCCCGCCGAGACTTATCGTCTGACATGGCCCGCATCCGGCGCGCCGGAACTCGCCGCGCGTGTCGGTGAGCTATTGGGCGCGGCCGGTTTTCGGCCGGCGAGGGAAACCAAGCGCGGCTGGGACCATGGTGTCTTCATCCCCTTCAAGGTGATGTGGCCCGAGGCCGACGTGCCGGTCGTCCAGCTCTCCTTGCAAAAGGATCTCGATCCGGCGACGCATCTGGCGATCGGCCGCGCGCTCGCACCGCTGCGGCACGAAGACGTGCTGATCGTCGGCAGCGGCATGAGCTACCACAATCTGCGGAATTTCTTCTCGGGCCGCGGCAATGCGGAGGCTGCAGCTTTCGATGTGTGGCTCGACGAGACCTCGAGCGCTCCGGCCGCCGAGCGGGCGCGCAGATTGATCGCTTGGGAAGAGGCGCCGGGCGCCATCGCCAGCCATCCGGAGGCGGAGCACCTCTTGCCGCTGCATGTCGTGGCAGGCGCCGCCGGCGACGAAGCCGGGCGGCGCACCTTTCACGACAATATTCTTGGCAAGCCGGTTTCCGCCTTCCAGTTCGGCTAGCCGCCGAGGCTCGCCTTGGCGCGCTGCCACCAGCCGGTCCGTTTCGGCCGGTCGGGATCAGTTGACTCAGGCTCTTCGGGCTGGGGCTCAGGCTCGATGGGCTGGGCTTTGCTGACCGGCGCGGGGACAGCGCTCGGCTCTTCATGCGCGAAGGACGGCGCGGCGGGTGCAGCCGGCGCGGGGCGATGTGCGAATGGCTCCGGCGCGGCTTCTTCCGCGCGCGGCGCATGTTCGCCTGGTTCTTCTACAAAAAGATTCGCGTTCTCCGCCGTCCCAAATTCTTCCGCGGATTCGGCGGCAGGCGCAGCACTTTCGGGCTGGTCGGCGTGAGCCTCCCGCCGCTCGCCATTGCCGCCCCGGCCTCTGCGCCGCGGGCGTCGCCGCCGCGGGCGTTCTCCGCGTGCCGGCAGCAGGTCTTGCTCCCCGGCTTCGCTTTCAACTTCCTCGCCTTCGCTCTCGCCCTCGGCCGGCTCAGCCTCCGCGGCCCCGCCGAATCCGGCGACATAGGCCAGGCCGTCATCCGACGGTTGCGGCGCATTCGCTTGAATGCCCGAGGCTTCGCGATCGCCACCCCGGCCGCGCCGACGCCGGCGCCGCCGCTTGCGGCGCGCGCCGCCTTCCTCCTCGCCGCCCGGCGCGCCCTCGCGGGCCTCGATCTGATCGGCGGCTTCTTCCTCGCCCTCTGCCTCCTCGATCTCGGCTTCGATTTCCGGCGCTTCGAGCACGGGGATCGGCTGCGGCGTCGTCGGTTCGGGAACGCCCGCAGCCGGTTCGCCGCGCTCCATCGCGTGATAGGCCATGCCGGTCAGGGAATCGTCGGCGGCAATGGTGATCGCGACGCCGAAGCGACGTTCGAGTTCACGCAGATTGGCCCGCTTCTGGTTGAGGATGTAGAGCGCGACCTCGGTGCGGGTGCGCATCGTGATGTTGTGCGAGGCGCTCTTGATCAGCGCATCCTCGAGCAGGCGCAGCACATGCAGCGCAATCGACGAGGTCGAGCGCACCGTGCCGACGCCGGCGCAATGCGGGCAGATGACCGTGGAGCCTTCGAGCACGCCGGTGCGGATGCGCTGGCGCGACATTTCGAGCAGGCCGAAATGCGAGATGCGGCCGATCTGGATGCGCGCCCGGTCGTTCTTCAGCGCCTCTTTCATCCGGCGCTCGACGGCGCGATTGTTGCGGCTCTCCTCCATGTCGATGAAATCGACGACAATGAGGCCCGCGAGATCGCGCAGGCGAAGCTGCCGCGCGATCTCATCGGCGGCTTCGAGATTGGTGCGCAGCGCCGTGTCCTCGATATCATGCTCGCGCGTCGCGCGGCCGGAGTTCACGTCGATGGCGACGAGCGCCTCGGTCTGATTGATGACGAGATAGCCGCCGGACTTCAGTGTCACGTGATTGGTGAACATCGCATCGAGCTGCGCCTCGACGCCGGATTTGGCGAAGATCGGCTGCGGATCGCGATAGAGGTGGACGTTCTTGGCATGGCTCGGCATGAGCAGACGCATGAAGTCCTTGGCCTCGCGATAGCCGTTCTCGCCCGCGACGGTCACCTCGTCGATGTCCTTGTTGTAGAGATCGCGGATGGAACGCTTGATGAGCGAGCCTTCCTCATAGACGAGGGTCGGCGCGGTCGATTTCAGCGTCATCTCGCGCACGGTCTCCCACATGCGCAGGAGATATTCGAAGTCGCGCTTGACCTCCGCCTTGGTCCGCGAGGCGCCGGCGGTGCGCAGGATCACGCCCATACCTTCCGGCACTTCCAGATCCTGGGCGATCGACTTCAGCCGCTGGCGGTCGCCGGAATCGGTGATCTTGCGGGAGATGCCGCCGCCGCGGGCCGTGTTCGGCATCAGCACGGAATAGCGGCCGGCGAGAGACAGATAGGTGGTCAGCGCCGCGCCCTTGTTGCCGCGCTCCTCCTTCACGACCTGGACGAGGAGGACCTGGCGACGCTTGATGACCTCTTGAATCTTGTACTGACGACGCGACCGGTGGACCCGCAGCGGCACTTCCTCCATCGCGTCGCCGCCGAGCTGCTCGACCTGCTCTTCCTCTTCGTCCTCCTCTTCCTCCTCGGCTTCGGCCGGGGCGGGGAGATTGCGTCCACGCGCTTCGGCCTCGTCTTCAACGGTCCGCTGCACGACGGGCGCGGCGTCATCGACGATGGCAAAGCCGGCGGGATCGGCGGCGAGCACATGCGGCGCGGATTGTTCGGCCGCCGGTTCTTCGGCGGGTTCGGCTGAAATGCGCTCGGCCGGCGCAGTTTCGGCCGCCGGCGCGTTGTCGGCTTCGAACGAAGCCGGCCGGATCTCGATGGCGACCGGCGCTTCCGTGACTTCGCCGCCGCCTTCGCCCGGTTCGGCGGTTTCCGCGCCTTCGGTCAGCGCCTCGGCGGCCGCTTCAAGCTCGGCGGGCACCTTGTCGGTGAGTCTTTCATCGTCGCCACGGCGCTTTTCGGCGCGCTGATGCCGACGGCTGCGGCGCGGCCGATGATTTTCTTCCTCCTCGCGATGCGCATGCGCATCTTCTTCGAGAAGCTCCTGCCGGTCGGAGACCGGGATCTGATAATAATCCGGGTGGATTTCGGAAAAGGCGAGGAAACCGTGCCGGTTGCCGCCATAATCGACGAAGGCCGCCTGAAGCGACGGTTCTACGCGGGTGACCTTGGCCAGATAGATATTGCCGCGAAGCTGCTTTTTATCGGCCGATTCGAAGTCAAATTCCTCGACGCGGTTACCGCGTGTGACGACAACCCGGGTCTCCTCGGGGTGCGAGGCATCGATGAGCATTTTGTTGGGCATGTGGAACTCGTAAGGGCGTGGCACACAGAGCGCCGCTGCCGCCTAAGGTTCGCGCAAGCGCGATCGAAAGGCGGCGGGGCGGCGCGGACGGCGCCGAACGCGAAGGGTGAAAGTGAAAAAAGGGAGCCCGATCCGTGGGCCGTGACGTGTCAACACGACGGGCGCAACCGAGAGGCCGCTTCCGGCGCGACGCCGGAACGCGAACACCAGCTTGCGCCCGAACTTCAGGGCGCATGCTGCAAGATGTCATCTTGGTGGTCCGAAAAACTCCCTTTGAAGGGCAGACCATGTTCGTCGTTACCTGCGCATTGGCCGCGCTGCCGCGGCCACCAAAAGACTTTAGTTCGCGTTGCGGGAGGCTGTGGAAACCGGCGCCGCCAGGCGCGCACTACTGCCGCGCTGTAGCGGCAAAGTGGAAACCGCATGTCCGAGGCGATTCACAATGCACCGAACACGAACGGTCCCTTGTATCGGGTTGTATTGGCATTTGGCAAGTTTTCTCGATTCTGTTGCCTGTGCGCAACTGCCGCCAAGCCCCAGTTCTGGCATGGTGAGGCATCGTTAACCGCGGGGTTTCATTCTGAGTCTCACGCGAGGGGACGGCTGGGGGCCGCCCGATCCGAGGTTAACCTTTGCCATGAGGCTGATTTCTGAACGAGTTTTCGGGCGCTGCGGAATACAGGCGGCGCTTGGCGCGCTGCTGGCGCTTCTCGCGCTGCAGCCTTTAGTTGCGCAGAACCGGGGGATCATCGGTCTGCGCCAGGTGGCGCTTGCCGATGCCGGGGCGGCGTCACGGCCGGTGGCCGGTCCGGTTTTCGCCGAAAACGCCCGTCTCGCCAACGGCCTGGATCGGGCGGAGCTCAGCTTCGACCTCTCGGCTCCGGTCAAGGCCGGCTCCTTCGTCCTCGCCGCGCCGGACCGGATCGTCGTTGAACTGCCGCAAGTCGAATTCGAGGCCGCGCCGCCGGAGGGCCCCCATAGGGCTCGGCATCCTCACGCTGCGGCACGGGCGCCGGGCGGCCTCGTCGCCTCCTATCGCTTCGGCC
Organism: Methylovirgula sp.; assembly: GCA_031291555.1. GTDB lineage: Bacteria > Pseudomonadota > Alphaproteobacteria > Rhizobiales > Beijerinckiaceae > Methylovirgula. Next base: position 7,237 of record JARLIV010000208.1, read on the forward strand.
TTTTCGCGCCGGGGAAATCCCGTATCGTCATCGACCTGTCGGCGCCAGCCCGTGTCCTGCGCGCCGCCGCGGTCTCCAGCCCCGCCGGCACGCGGCTCGTGGTCTCTCTCGCCAGGATGGACCGGGCCGCCTTCCTCGCCGCGGCGCACAATGCCCTGGCCGCACAACAAGCCGCGACCGCCGACGATCCCCCCGCGCCGGGTGTCGTCGCGGCTGCTGTGAGCGGCCTGCCGGTCGTCGTCATCGATCCCGGCCACGGCGGTATCGACAGCGGCGCGATGGTCCGCGGGCTCGTCGAGAAGAACATCGTCTTCGATTTCGCCAAGGAACTTGCCGGCAAGCTGCGCGCCAGCGGTCATTACAAGGTGGTTATGACCCGCGACAGCGATGTTTTCGTCGCCCTCGGCGACAGGGTAAAGATCGCCCGCGATGCCGGGGCGTCGCTCTTTGTCTCGGTCCATGCCGACACCATCTCCGACGCGGCCAGCGTCTCCGGCGCCACGGTCTATACCTGCTCCGAGCATGCCTCGGACGCCGAGGCCGCCCGCACGGCCGAAAAGGAGAACCAGGCGGATGCCGTCGCCGGCGTCGAAAGCAAGGATGAAGACAATGGCGTCTCCGACATCCTTTTCGATCTGACACGCCAGGAAACCCGCACCTACAGCCATGTCTTTGCCCGCACCCTGGTCAATTATTGGCAGGTGGCGGCACGGCTGAACAAAAATCCCGAACGCTCCGCCGGGTTCCGAGTATTGAAGGCCCCGGACGTGCCCTCGGTGCTGATCGAACTCGGCTATTTGTCGAACGCCGCCGACGGCGCCGCGCTCAACTCTCCCGGCTGGCGGGACGCCACGACAAGCCGGGTCGCGGCGGCGATCGACGCCTTTTTCACGGCCAAGGGCAGCCTGCCGGCAAAGGCGAACACGGCGCCGCCAACGGCCGAGGCGCTCGATACGACACCGACAGGGATGGTGAAGTGATCTCGCCCTGGCCGGCGCCGCTACGCTTCGCTATAACCCGACCGGACACGGCGTTCTGACGGCCGCGCCCAACTATCAACACAAAAGCACCGCACCACATGCCGGACTGTGCTCCGGCGCGTATCTGCCGATCGGCTGGCCTCGCCGCGGAAAATTCGCGCTGCGGGGCAAGAGCAGACCGCTTCCCTGGTGGCCCCAGAGGGCTGAATTTCAGTATGCGCTATATCGCCCGATTTCTCGGATTTGCGTTCACGACCTTCGCGATCATTTTCGTCGTTGCCGCGGCCGCGACGGGCCTGACGGTCTGGAAGTTCGAGCAAGATCTGCCGGATTACACCCAGCTCCAGAACTACGAGCCGCCGGTCGAGACCCGCGTCCACGCCGCCGACGGCTCGGTGCTCGCCGAATATTCCAAGCAGCGCCGGCTCTATCTGCCGAGCTCGGCCATTCCGCCGCTGCTCAAAGAGGCCTTCATCTCGGCCGAGGACAAGAACTTCTACCATCACGGCGGCGTCGATTTCGAAGGCATGCTGCGCGCTGCGCTTGTCTTCGTGCAGGGCAACCGGCATGTCCAGGGCGCCTCGACCATCACCCAGCAGGTCGCCAAGAACTTCTTCCTGTCGAGCGAGCGCTCGTTTGCGCGCAAGATCAGAGAGGCGCTGCTCTCGTTCCGGATCGAGGCGACTTATTCCAAAGAGAAAATCCTCGAACTTTATTTGAACGAGATCTACCTCGGTCTCGGCAATTACGGCGTCGCGGCCGCGGCCCTCAATTATTTCGACAAGTCGGTCAACGAGCTGACGGTCGCCCAGGTCGCCTATCTCGCGGCCTTGCCGAAGGGCCCGAACAATTACAATCCCTATACCCAGCGCGAGCGGGCCGTCGACCGCCGCAATTGGGTCATCGATCGGATGGTCGAGAACGGCTATGTCTCGCCGGCCGATGGCGCCAAGGCGAAGGCCGAGCCGCTCACCGTCACACCCCGCGTGCTCTCGCCGGATACCTATGCCGCCGGCTTCTTCGCCGAGGAGGTGCGCCGCGAGCTTCTCCAACGCTACGGCGAAAAGAAGCTCTACGAGGGCGGCCTGTCCGTCCGCGCCACGCTCGATCCGCAGGTCCAGATGATCGCGCGCCACGCCCTCGCCGACGGACTTGTCCGCTATGACGAGGCGCGTGGCTTCCACGGCCCGCTGCGCCATATCGAGATCGGCCTGGACTGGGGGCCGCCGCTCGCCGCCATCCCGGCTTTGGGCGATGTCGCGCCTTGGCGGCTTGCGGTCATCCTCGACGGCGACGACAAGGCGCTGCGCATCGGCTTGCAGCCGAAGAAACTGCCCTCCGGCGATATCGAGGCCAAGCGCGATACCGGGCTGTTATTGCCCGTTGGACTGAAATGGGCGCGCCGGCATGCGCATCCCGCCCTCGCCTCGGGCGATGTCGTCTATGTCGAGCCGATCCCGGGCCAGCCGGGGCAATATCGGCTGCGGCAGATTCCAGAGGTCGAGGGCGCCATCGTCGTGATGGACCCGGTGACCGGCCGCGTGCTCGCCATGGTCGGGGGCTTTTCCTTCGATCAGTCGGAGTTCAACCGCGCCACACAGGCGCTGCGCCAGCCGGGCTCGTCGTTCAAGCCCATCGTTTATGCTGCGGCGATCGACAATGGCTATACGCCATCCTCGATCGAGCTTGACGAGCCGGTCTCGATCGATCAGGGCCCTGGCCTCGGCGTCTGGACGCCGGAGAATTTCGAGGGCAAGTCCAGCGGTCCGCATACGCTGCGCTATGCCATCGAGCATTCGATCAACCAGATGACGGTGCGGCTCGCGCGCGACATCGGCATGCCGCTGATCGCCGATTATGCGCGCCGCTTCGGCATCTACGACAACCTGCCGCTTTATCTCTCGAATTCGCTCGGCGCCGGCGAGACGACGCTGATGCGGATGACGACCGCCTATGCCATGCTCTGCAATGGCGGCAAAAGGATCAAGGCGACGCTGATCGACCGCATCCAGGACCGTTGGGGCCATACGATCTACCGCCACGACGAGCGCATCTGCCAGAACTGCAACGCGGCCGAATGGCACAATCAGGACGAGCCGACGATCGTCGATAAGCGCGAGCAGGTGATCGATCCGATGACCGCTTATCAAATCACCTCGATCATGGAAGGCGTCATCCAGCGCGGCACCGGCCAGGCGATCCGCGCCGTCGGCAAGCATCTGGCCGGCAAGACTGGCACGACCAATGATGCGAAAGACCTCTGGTTCGTCGGCTATTCGCCGGACCTCACGGTCGGTGTCTTCATGGGCTACGACCGGCCGCGCTCGCTCGGCGATTCGGCCCAGGCGGCTCTCTATACCGCGCCGATCTTCCGCGACTTCATGGAAGTCGCGCTGAAGGACAAGCCGGACGTGCCCTTCCGCGTGCCGCCGGGAATCAAGCTCATTTCGGTCGACCCGAAGACCGGCCTGCGCTCGACGGGGCCGGGAACGATCCTCGAAGCCTTCAAGCCCGGCACCGCACCGCCGACGACGTTCACTTACGGCACGCAGACGCCCACGGTGATGACCGTCGATCCCAACGCCGACCAGAATCTGGGGCAGGGCACGGGCGGCCTCTATTAATCCGAGCCCGCGGCACCCATTTACATCGTGAGACGGCGCCCCTATTTTCCGCCGCTCATCCAGCGGAGTTTTCTTTCTTCATGCGTGCCGAAGCCGAATCGCTCACTCAATCGATCAAGCAATCCATGGGATTGCTGAGGAGGCATCTTTGACGTCGATGCCGCAACGCGCCGGCTCGCGGAACTGAACGCCAAGGCCGAAGACCCGAACATTTGGAATGACACCGAAGCCGCGCAAAAGATCATGCGCGAGCGCACCGAGCTCGAGGAGCGGCTCGGCGCCATGGCGCGCTTCGAGTCCGAGCTCGATGACGCAGTGACGCTTATCGAATTGGCCGAGGCCGAGAACGATACCGGGGCCGAGGACGAAGGGATCGCGCAGCTCAAGGCGCTGAAGCAGGAGGTCGAGCGCAAGCAGATTGAAGCGCTGCTCTCGGGCGAGGTCGACCAGAACGACACCTATATCGAAGTGCATTCCGGCGCCGGCGGGACGGAAAGCTGCGACTGGGCGCGGATGCTGTTTCGCATGTATGCGCGCTGGGCCGAGCGGCATAAGTTCAAGGTCGAGATCATCGAAGAGACGGCGGGCGACGAGGCGGGGATCAAATCGGGCACGCTGCTGGTCAAGGGCCACAACGCGCACGGCTGGGCGAGGACGGAATCGGGCGTCCACCGGCTGGTGCGAATCTCACCCTTCGATTCCAATGCGCGCCGGCACACGAGCTTCGCCTCGGTCTGGGTCTATCCGGTCATTGACGACAGGATCGAGATCGATGTGAAGGAATCCGATTGCCGTATCGACACCTATCGTTCATCCGGCGCTGGCGGCCAGCACGTCAACACGACGGATTCGGCGGTGCGCATCACCCATATCCCGACCGGCATCGTCGTCGCCTGCCAGGGCGAGCGCTCGCAGCACAAGAACCGCGCGACGGCCTGGAACATGCTGCGTGCCCGGCTCTACGAGCGCGAGATGGAAAAGCGCGAGGCAGCAGCGAATGCGACCGAGGCGGCCAAGACCGACATTGGCTGGGGCCATCAGATCCGCTCTTATGTGCTGCAGCCCTATCAGCTGGTGAAGGATTTGCGCACCGGCGTCACCTCCGGCACGCCGTCCGATGTGCTCGACGGCGATCTCGAACCCTTCATGGAGGCGGCGCTGGCGCAGAAGGTCTATGGCGGCGGTCCGGTCGAGGTCGAGGACGTGGAATAGGCCGCAAGCCATGGGGGCGCAGGTGCAGCCAGACCGGCAAAGGATTTTCAACGTCCCTGCGGTGATCGTCGGGCTCGTCGGGCTCATGTTCGGCGTGCATCTGCTGCGGCAGATTCTGCCGCTCGAGCAGAATATCGGGGCGCTTGTCAATTTCAGCTTCGTGCCGGGGCGCTTCACTTACCTCTTCGATCCCGGCCGAATCCTAAAAGTCATCGCGGCGGCGCAAAACGCCGATCCGACACAGGCGGAGATCGACAGCGCCTTTCTCAATGGCGGCAGGCCGCTGTGGTGGACGCCGATCACTTATGCCTTTCTACACGCCAATTGGGCGCATGTCGGCTTTAATGCCCTCTGGCTCGCGGCCTTCGGCGCGCCCGTCGCGCGGCGCTTCGGCAATCAGCGCTTCATCGCCTTTTGCATCGGCGGCGCGATCGCCGGCGCGTTGGCGCATTGGCTCACGCATCTCGATGATCTGCAGCCGGTCATCGGTGCGTCAGCCATCGACTCGGCGACGATGGCGGCGGCAATCCGCTTCATCTTTCAGCCGGGCGCGCCCCTGGGCGCCAGCCTTGGCTGGGGCGATCCGCGGCAGGAGAGGCCGCCGCACGCGCAGCCGGCGCTGCCGCTCTGGGCGGTCTTTACCGACAGCCGCGCGATGACGTTCCTGATCTTTTGGTTCGCGACGAATTTCATTTTCGGCTTGGTGTCGGGGCCGGCGAGCCTCGGCGGCGGCACAGTCGCCTGGCAGGCGCATATCGGCGGATTTCTTTTCGGACTTATCGCTTTCTCTTGGTTCGACCCGCCGCAGGCCGCGCCGCACAACGACATTGCTGCGGCTGCAAAGGATTAGCGGCGCAATTCATGCGGCATCGCAAACGCGCCTGCTAAGATAGTGAAAGCGATTTTCTTTTGAGGAAGCGCCACCGTTTCAAACGATTGCGGTAACCATTCTTGCGCGCGGAAATCTTGCATCGTTCACGGAAAGGTGCATCCTTATCGGATGCAATCGCCGCGAAGAGCGATGCTTCAGGGATGTAAATGCCACCCGGAGGAGGTCGATATGACAATCGCGCGAATCCTGGCGACAAAGGGTCGTGAGGTGATTACTGCGCAGCCCCACAGGACGTTGTTGGAAATTTGCGAGATCCTCGCAAGCCGGCGCATCGGCGCCGTGGTGATCGTCGACGCGCGAGGCAAAATGCTCGGCATTCTGTCGGAGCGCGACATCGTGCGGGCGATCGGCGAGCGCGGCGCGCAGGCGCTGGACGATCCGGCCTCGTCACACATGACGACCGAGGTCGTGACGATTGCCGAGGAGGAGACTTTGCTCGCGACGGTCGAACGGATGAATATCGGCCGCTTCCGCCACATGCCGATCATGAAGGATGGACGGCTGAACGGCCTCATCTCGATCGGCGATGTGGTCAAGTTCCGGCTTGCCGAAATGGAGCGGGAGCAGTCGGCGCTGCGCGAATATATCGCGACCGTCTAGCTTCGCCGCCTCATGCCTTGCCGGCGTCCGGTGCGTCGAAAGTCAGTTTCGTCGCACCGGTGCCGAGCGTCAGCTTGCGATAGAAGCACGAGCGCCGCCCGGTATGGCAGGCGCCGCCGTCGCCGGCCGGCACGACCTTCATCAACAGAACGTCCTGATCGCAATCGGTGCGGATCTCGACGACTTTTTGCTGCTGGCCGGACGTATCGCCTTTGCGCCAGAGGCTTTGGCGCGAGCGCGACCAATAATGCGCGATGCCGGTTTCGAGCGTCAGCCGCAGCGCCTCGGCATTCATATGCGCGAACATCAGCACCGCACCGTCCGCTGCGTCGAGCGTGATGCAGCCAATGAGGCCGTCCGCGTCGAAGCGCGGCGTGAACGCGCCGCCTTCTTCGAGTTCGGCCTTGCCGCCCGGAGACGGGAAGGGGGCTGGCATGGAGGAAGCCTTATTTGCCGCGAACCAGCGTCAGGAAGCGCACCTGCTCGGCCGGGTCGTCGCGGAAGACGCCGGTGAACTGATTGGTGATGGTCGAAGCGCCTTGCTTCAAAACGCCGCGCATGGACATGCACAGATGCTCGGCTTCGATCATGACCGCGGCGCCGCGCGGGCGCAGATGCTTCTCGATCGCGCCGATGATCTGCGCGGTAAGCGCCTCCTGCGTCTGCAGGCGGCGGGCATAGACATCGACAAGCCGCGCCAGTTTCGACAGGCCGACGACGCCTTCGTCGCCGACATAATACGCGATGTGCGCTCTGCCGATGAAGGGCACCATGTGGTGCTCGCAATGTGAAAAGAAGGGGATGTCGCGGACGAGGATCAGATCGTCGTAGCCCTGGACCTCCTCGAACACCCGCGCAAGAACGTCACTCGCATCGCTCTTGTAGCCGGAAAAAAGCTCCTCATAGGCCTTGACGACCCGCGTCGGCGTGTCGCGCAGGCCCTCGCGATCCGGATCGTCGCCGGCCCAGAGCAGCAGCGTGCGCACCGCGGCCTCGGCTTCGTCACGGGTTGGGCGGACTGGGGCTGGGGTGGGGATTTTGGGCGATTGGCGTTCGAGCAAGGACTTAACCACGTCATCCATGTGGTGCCTCCAATGGCAGGCCTCTGACTTAGGGTTGAACCTCAGGCAAACAAGGTCACATTCGGCATTCCTGAGGCAGTGTGGCCAGAAAGTCGCCAAATCTCGATATCGAGCCCTGATTTCCTATATAGCACCCTGGTTTCCTGTATACCTATATAGGGTTTAGGATGGCCCGTCATCTGGCCGGACCGGCACTGGAACATGCTCGACGACGTCTACAATACGAAAATCCTCGAACTGGCGGCCAATATTCCGCGCCTGGGGCGCCTCGGCGCGCCGGATGCGACCGCGCGCGCCCATTCCAAGCTTTGCGGCTCGACCGTGATCGTCGATCTCAAGATGGAGAGGGGCAAGGTTACGGACTTCGCCCATGACGTGAAGGCTTGCGCCCTCGGCCAGGCCTCGTCCTCGCTGCTGGCCCGACATGTCATCGGCGCGAGCGGAGCGGAGCTGCGGCAATTGCGCGACGCGATGCGCGCCATGTTGAAGGAAAACGGTCCGCCGCCCGGGGGCAAATGGGCAGAGTTCGCGGTGCTGGAGCCGGTGCGTGATTACAAGGCCAGGCATGCCTCGACCTTGTTGACTTTCGAGGCGACCGTCGATGCCGTCGAACAAATCGAAGCGCGGCAAAAGGCAGCTTCCGATGCAGCTTGAAACCGCCTGGGAGATGTTGCGTCTGGCGCCGCGGCGCGCGGCGCATTTGCTCATCCGGGCTTATCAATTGAGCCTGTCGGCCTTCATCGGGCGATCTTGCCGGCACGAGCCGACCTGCTCGGCCTATATGGACGAGGCCATCGCGCGACATGGCTTGTGGGCGGGCGGGCTGCTGGGTGCGGCGCGGCTCTGCCGTTGCCACCCCTGGGGCACGTTCGGTTATGATCCCGTGCCGGAAACGATCGTGCCGCCTGGCAAGCGTCTCAAGTCCATTGTGCAAGGGCGCTTTCGTTGCGAGCCTGCGAGCGCGCCGTCGCAAGAGCAGCGCTGATTCGCCCCTGGATTGCGGTGCAAATGCCTGTCGCAGGTGCGGCAAATCCGCTAAAAGGCGGCCGAGCTTGCGATGATCCGCAGGCGCAGAAGTGTTGAGAGAAATGGCGTGAGCGACACCAATCCACGCGTTGCCGATTATCCGGTCGATCCGCAATTCCTCGCCCGGTGGTCGCCGCGTGCCTTCACCGGCGAGAAAATTCCGGAATCGGAATTGCGCAGCCTGTTCGAGGCCGCACGTTGGGCGCCGTCTTCCTCCAATTTGCAGCCGTGGCGGTTCTTCTATGCTTTGCGCGGTACGCCGGAGTTCGACACCTTTCTCGGGCTCCTGACGGAATCCAATCAATCCTGGGCGAAGAATGCGGGCGCGCTCCTTATCCTCGCGTCTAAATCGACGAATACGCCGGCCGGCAGCGACAAGCCCGTGCCTAGCCTCTCACACTCCTTCGACACCGGTGCTGCTTGGGCCTATTTTGCACTCGCGGCGCAGCAACGCGGCTGGGCCGCGCATGCCATGGGGGGCTTTGATGTTGAGCGCACGAGCCCGACGCTGAACCTGCCGGAGGACTACCGGCCTGAGGCGGCGATTGCCGTCGGCCGCAGGGGTGATCCGAGCACGCTGTCCGAGAGCCAGCGTAAGCGCGAAGTCCCGAGCGGACGCAAGCCGCAGAGCGAATTCACATTCCGGGGGACGCTTCCCCAGGCCTAATCAGTCCCATTCCAGGAGAGTCTCATGTCAACAAAATTGAACCGGCCGCGCGAAATCATCGAATTCTGCTTGGCGCCTTTGGGCATTTCCGAAAAGAGCGAAGCCTATAAGGAGACGTTCCGCCGGCTGGAGCATGTCATCAAGACGTTCCAGCTCGCCGCCGCGCGGGAGAAGCAGCCGGTTTCGGTCGATTTCACGCATATCAACACGATCACGATCGACGAGCGGGCCCACGGCGACGAATGACGGCAGGCGAGTGTGCGGCCGTCTTTGCTGCGCGCGCAGCGAAGTCCGGGCTTTGTTTAAAGATTCACAAGGCTTTATGCGGCCCTGAAAAGGTGTGAACGCATTTCGGCGCGAGATCGAAGCCGCGCCGAAGTCATGGTAACGTCATCAGCGGGAGGCAGCGTCGCCGGACCAAGCGAAGGAGATTAACGTGCAGTCCAATGGCGATGAGCTGAGATCCGCCGAAACCGAGCCGCCGGTGGAAGTTCCGCCGCCTGTCGATCCGGCGCTCGCCGGGGGGTCTTCCCCCGCCGCCTCGATCCCGATCATGGACGATCTCGCCAAGGTCTCCGGCCCGCATCCGGAGCTTGTCCATTCGCCTGAGCGCTTCATCAACCGCGAATTATCGTGGCTCGAATTCAACCGCCGTGTCCTGCAGGAGGCCTCGAACCGCAACCATCCTTTGCTGGAGCAATTGCGGTTCCTGTCGATCTCGGCCAACAACCTCGACGAATTCTTCATGGTCCGCGTTGCCGGCCTGCGCGGCCAGGTGCGCGCCGGTGTTTCGACGCCGTCCGAGGACGGGCTGACGCCGGCCGAGCAATTGGTGAAAATTCGCGAGCGGGTCGGCCTGCTCGCCGCCGAGCAGCAGCGCCGTTGGGGCGAATTGCGCAAGGAGCTGAAGGCCAATGCCGTCATTCTGCTCGATGCGCAGGACATCGATGCAACGGATGTTGCGTGGCTCGAGCAATATTTTTTGCAGCATATCTTCCCGCTGCTCACGCCACTGGCCGTTGATCCCGCGCATCCGTTTCCGTTCATTCCCAATCTCGGGTTCACGGTCGCGCTCGAACTCGTCGAGCCGCGGGAAAACCGCCATCTCAAGGCGCTGATCCGTCTGCCGACGAAGGCGGATCGCTTCGTGCAATTGCCGCCGGACGGCAACGCCCAGCGCTTCATCGCGATCGAAACGCTGGTCGGCATGTTCACCCAGGCGCTGTTCCCCGGCTATCTGGTGCGCGGCTCCGGCGTCTTCCGCGTCATTCGCGACAGCGATATCGAGGTCGAGGAAGAGGCCGAAGATCTTGTGCGTCTCTTCCAGACGGCCTTGAAGCGCCGCCGCCGCGGCTCGGTCATCCGGCTCGAAGTCGATACCCATATGCCGGAGCAATTGCGCAATTTCGTCGCCGAGGAGCTCGATGCCTCGGCCGAGGAGATTTTCGTCCTCGACGGCATGCTGGCGCAGAACGACCTCTCGGTGCTGATCAACGTCGACCGGCCGGAACTCAAGTTCAAACCCTACAATCCGCGTTTTCCCGAGCGTGTGCGCGACAATGGCGGCGATTGCTTCGTCGCCATCAAGCAGAAGGATCTCGTCGTCCACCATCCGTACGAATCCTTCGATGTCGTCGTCCAATTCCTGAAGCAGGCGGCGGCCGACCCCTCGGTCGTGGCGATCAAGCAGACGCTCTATCGCACCTCCGCCGACAGTCCGATCGTGCGCGCCTTGATCGAGGCGGCCGAGGCCGGCAAATCCGTCACTGCGCTCGTCGAATTGAAGGCGCGCTTCGACGAGGAGGCCAATATCCGCTGGGCGCTCGATCTCGAGCGCGCGGGCGCGCAGGTCGTCTTCGGTTTCATCGCGCTCAAGACCCACGCCAAGCTCTCGATGGTCGTGCGACGCGAAGGCGCCGGGCTTGTCACCTATTGCCACCTCGGCACTGGCAATTATCATCCGGTGACGGCGCGCCTTTATACCGACCTGTCGTTCTTCACCTCCGATCCGGTGATCGCGCATGACGTGGCGCAAATCTTCAACTTCGTCACCGGCTATGCCGAGCCCGCCGAGCTCAAGCGCATGGCAGTGTCGCCGTTGACGCTGCGCAAATGCATCCACAGCCATATCGACGAGGAGATCGCCAATGCCAAGGCCGGGCGGCCTTCGGGCATCTGGATGAAGATGAATTCGCTGGTCGATCCCGACATCATCGATGCGCTCTATAGTGCGTCCAGCGCCGGCGTGCCGATCGAGCTCGTCGTGCGCGGCATATGCTGCCTGCGGCCGGGCGTGCCAGGGCTGTCCGACAATATCCGCGTCAAATCCATCGTCGGCCGTTTCCTCGAACACGGCCGCATCTATTGCTTCGGCTCCGGTCACAGTCTGCCGCATCGCAAGGCCGCTCTTTACATCTCCTCCGCCGACATGATGCCGCGCAATCTCGACCGGCGCGTCGAAGTCCTGTGTCCGATCATCAATCCGACCGTTCACGAGCAGGTGCTCGACCAGATCATGGTGGCTAATCTCAAGGACAACGAGCAGAGCTGGCAGCTCCTGGCCGATGGCTCCTCGTCGCGCATCAAGCCCGGCGCGGAAGAGGAGCGGTTCAATGCACACACTTACTTCATGACGAATCCGAGCCTGTCGGGGCGCGGAAAGTCGCCGAAGGATTCCGTTCCCCGATTGCGCCATCGCTCGGAGCGGATGTGAGCGACGTGGAATGCTCGCCCATTTTGCCCCGCGCTGATCTCGACAAATGACCCGTTCCAAGATCGAAGCCGCCCCCGCACGCCTCGGCCACGGCCCGCCTCTGGCTGTTGTCGATATTGGCTCGAATTCCGTGCGGCTCGTGGTCTACGAAGGGCTGTCCCGAAGCTCGACGGCGCTCTTCAACGAGAAGGCGCTGTGCGGCCTTGGCCGCGAAGTGCAGTCGACCGGACTTCTTGCCGCTGACGCCGTCGAGTACGCTCTTGCGGCACTCAAACGCTATCGCGCGCTGTGTACGACCATGGGCGTGAAGAAAACGCTGGCGATCGCCACTGCCGCCTGCCGCGACGCCAAGAACGGCCGCGCCTTCATCAAGCTCGCTGAGCGAATCATAGATACCGATATCGACGTGCTTTCGGGGGTGCGCGAGGCGGAGTTGACCGCGCTCGGTGTAATCTCAGGCGTCCATCAGGCGGATGGCGTGGTCGGCGATCTCGGCGGCGGCTCGCTCGAGCTTGTCGACGTCTACGGGACGCGCGCGCGGCGGGGGCTCACACGCCCGCTTGGCGGCCTTGCCCTGGCCGACATTTCAGCAAAGTCGCTCAAGAAGGCGGAGAAATTTGTCAAGAAGACGCTTGGCTCTCTGCCCATGCTCAAAGACTGCGAGGATCGCACGTTCTACGCCGTCGGCGGTACCTGGCGGTCGCTGGCGCGGCTGCACATGTGGCAGACCGGATATCCGCTCCACGTCATGCACGGCTACGCTATTGCGGCCGATGAGGCGCTTGAGTTTGCCCGCCTCGTGCACCGGGTCGATGTCGAGACGCTCTCCAACATCGAAGTGGTGGCAAATGCGCGGCGGCCGCTTCTTGCCTATGCGGCGCTGGTGCTGGAATATATTTTGCGTGTCGGCAAGCCGCGGCAAGTCGTGTTCTCGGCGCTCGGCATCCGCGAAGGCTTGCTCTATTCGCTGCTCAAGAAAAAGGAAAAGGAGAAGGACGCGCTGATCGAAGCGGCGCGCCATCTCAACC
>JARLIV010000209.1 GCA_031291555.1 Methylovirgula sp.
CGGCGCAGGGCTTTTCATTTTGCAGGACGGTGATGGGGTTCCGCCGTGTAACCGCCCTCGGGGCTGATGACTCCTGCTAATTAACGTCCCGTACGACGGCAGGAGATTTGTGTGCCAAGCCCCGCTTCCCGTTTCCTTTTCCGCTTCTTTCCGGGCGCAGCCCTTTGCCGCGCTCCTTCTCCCGACGCAAAGGCAGGCCGCGCATGTGGGCGTATGTGACAATCGCGATTGGCGGCATTTTCGGCTGCTGGGCGCGCTATGCGATGACGAACACGGTGCAGGGGCTGCTCGGGCGCGGCTTTCCCTATGCCACCCTATCGGTCAACATCCTCGCCTGCCTGCTGATCGGCTTTCTCTTCACCGCAACGGTGGAGCGTATGGTCATGACGCCCGCCATAAGGCTCGGCATCCTCACCGGCTTCATCGGCGGCTTTTCGACTTTTTCCACCTTTGCGATGGAAACCTATCTCCTCGCCGAGCAGGGCCAATGGGGCAGAGGCGCGCTCTATATCTTTCTTTCCGTGCTGCTCGGACTCGCGGCGACTGCTGCGGGTGTGTTCGCCGCGCGTGCAATCTAGAGGCAAGGTCATGGCACAGGAAATCACTGTCGTGCGCATCTATCTGCGCGAGGCCGACAAGGGCCGTCACGAAACCTTGATGCGGGAAATCCTGAAGATTCTGCATGATCAGCATCGCGTGAAAGGCGTCACCGTGTTTCGCGGCATTGCCGGCTTCGGCGAGACGGATGAAGTCTACGGCGCGGATTTGCTGCATATTTTGACGAGTCTGCCGCTCGTCATTGAATTTTTCGACACGCCCGAGCGGGTCGAGACGGCGATCAATGTCCTGAACGGTCTGCTGCCCGCGGGCCACATCATCTCCTGGTCGGCCGATCAGCGTTAGCGGGCAACAAGGGCGCCTTCCGGAAAAGCATGCGACATTGGAGCACGCGCCAGGGAAACTTTAGCAGAGTTGAAAGTTATTCTGCTTTGCGCGAAACTTTTTTAATCCGCAGGAGAATGGCTTGAACGATATCTCAATTGCGCAATTGCGCGCCGCGCGCGGCCTGCTTGGCTGGTCGCAACACAAATTGGCCGAGAAGGCTCATGTCCCATTCGCAAGTCTCCTCGACTACGAATGCGGCGCACGGCAGATGTCGCAGGAGACGGCGACCCGCCTCAAATATGTCCTGGAGCAGGCTGGCGTCGTTTTCGCCGCGGACGAGACGGGCGTCAGCCTTCTGCCGCCGCCGAAAGTCGTGCCGCTCGAAAAGCTCAATTCGAGCAACGACGAATAGTTCAGCTCGCCGCCTCGGCGACGAACTTGGCGAGAACCTTCGCCAAGGCTTCGCGCGGGGGCGCGGTCAGAGGGCCAAGGCCGTAACGCGCGGCGAGCCAATCGATATCGGTATAAGTGAGGTTGGCATTGCCGGCCTCGTCCTCCCACGCCAAGACCCGCAAGGGCAGATCGAGGCCGATCCTCTGGTCGGCCTGCATCAGCGGCGTCCCGCCTTTCGGGCTGCCGAAGATCAGCACTTGCGTCGGCCGCAAGGCCAGCCCGACAGAGGCCGCGCCGGCGGCATGATCGATGCGCGCGAAGATCGTGATGCCGGCGGCGCGCAACGCCGCTTCCATTCTGTCGAGCGTCTGGTGCGCGGAATAATTGCTGGGGATCGTGATCAAGCCATCATTCGGCATGGCAAACCTCACGGCTGTGCCCAGGGCGCCTGGGCGAAACGCTTGGCCAGAAAGTCCATCAGGACTTCGACGCGCGCGGGGCGCATCGCACTGGGCGGCGTGACGAGGTGAAGCGCCGCGGGCGCCGCCGCCCAATCTTGTAGCACGGCTTCGAGCCGGCCCTCGGCAATATCGCGCCAGACGAGAAATTCCGGCTGCAAGGCGATGCCGACCCCGGCCCGGAGCGCTGGCTGGAGCACGTCGGCATTGTTGGCGCGGATCGGCCCGGAGACCGCGACGCTATATTCGCCCTGTTTCGGATGGCTGAAATGCCAGACGTCGCGGCTGCGCTGATAGGTGTAGAGGAGGGCCGTATGCGCGGCGAGATCCTTGGGATGCGCGGGACGCCCGTGTTTGGCGAAATAGGCGGGCGCACCGACGAGCAGAATGCGCACCCGGCACAGCCGGCGCGCTAGCAGGCTCGAATCTGGCAGGCTGGAAATGCGCAGCGCCAGATCGAAGCCCTCGCTGACGAGATCGATGATACGGTCGTCGAGGCTAAGTTCGATCGAAACATCCGGATAGAGCTCGAGAAAGGCGGGCAGCAGAGGCGCGAGATGGACGATGCCGAACGTCATCGGCGCGGCGACCCGTACCAGCCCGCGCGGCGCGGCTGATTGCGCCGTCGCCTCGGCCTCGACGGCCTCGCCTTCCGCGAGGATGCGGCTGGCCCGCTCGAGCGTCGCCCGCCCAGCCTCGCTCAGCGACATGCGCCGCGAGGTGCGGTGAAACAAGGCGGTGCCAAGGCGCTGTTCGAGCCTGCCCACCGCCTTCGAGACGGTCGCTTTGGATAGGCCGAGCTCGGCCGCCGCGCGGGCGAAGGAACCCACTTCCGCGACTTTGGCGAAGACGGCCCAGGCCTCGAAATCTGGAAGCTTTGACATATCAATATTGGAAACAGTTTGTTTCTATCATTTCTATTTCAGATTTAATCGGCGCGATCAATATTCCTCGCAACAGAGCGGTCACGAACCGCAGGAGGATCGAACCATGATCGAACGCAGGCCCTTTGAATCGCTCGGCGCCGCCAACCACGGCTGGCTCGACGCCAAGCATCACTTCTCTTTCGGCGATTATGCCGATGCCAAACGGATGGGCTGGGGCGCTTTGCGCGTCTGGAACGATGACGCGATTGCGCCCCAGTCGGGCTTCCCGCCGCATCCGCACCGCGACATGGAGATCATCACCTATGTCCGCGAAGGCGCGATCACGCATCAGGACAGTCTTGGCAACAAGGGCCGCACCGAGGCGGGCGATGTCCAAGTGATGAGCGCCGGCACCGGTATCCGCCATGCCGAATACAATCTCGAGCCCGGCACCACGCGTCTCTTCCAGATCTGGATTTTGCCGCGTGAACAGGGCCTCGGCCCGTCCTGGGGCGCCAAGCCTTTCCCGAAGGGTGACCGCTCCGGCCACTTCGTGGCTTTGGCGAGCGGCTATGACGAGGACAAGGACGCGCTGCCGATCCGCGCCGATGCGCGCGTCGTCGGCGCAACGCTCAAAGCCGGGCAGACGGCCGACTATCCGCTCGGCGAAACGCGGCACG
The DNA here is from genome assembly GCA_031291555.1 of Methylovirgula sp. GTDB lineage: Bacteria > Pseudomonadota > Alphaproteobacteria > Rhizobiales > Beijerinckiaceae > Methylovirgula. Next base: position 3,283 of record JARLIV010000209.1, read on the forward strand.
GCTATCTCGTGCCTGCGAAGGGTGCGATCGAGGTGAATGACATCAAGCTCGATACCCGCGATGGCGCCGCCGTCTTCGGCGAGAAAGTCCTGCGCGTGAAAGCGCTGGAGGATGCCGAAGTCGTGCTCGTCGACGCGGCCTAAGAAAAAAAACCGGCGGCGGTGCCAAGGCATCGCCGCCTTCTCTTCAGTAAAAGCCAATCAGCGAGGCAGACATGGCAAAGGTTCTGGTACTCTATTATTCCGCCTATGGTCATATCGAGAAAATGGCCGAGGCCGTCGCCGAAGGCGCGCGCGAGGCTGGCGCCAAGGTCGATATCAAGCGCGTGCCGGAATTGGTGCCGCCGGAAGTCGCTAAGGCTTCACACTTCAAGCTCGACCAGGCTGCGCCCGTCGCCTCCATCGCCGAACTTGCCGATTACGATGCCATCATCATCGGCACGGGCACGCGCTTCGGCCGCATCTCGTCGCAGATGGCGAGCTTCCTCGATCAGGCGGGCGGCCTGTGGGCACGCGGCGCGCTGAACGGCAAGGTCGGCGCCGCCTTCAGCTCAAGCGCCAGCCAGCACGGTGGCCAGGAGACGACGCTCTTTTCCATCATCACCAATCTCCTGCATTTCGGTCTCGTCATCGTCGGCCTGCCCTATAGCTTCCAGGGTCAATTGAGAGTCGACGAAATAACCGGCGGCGCGCCCTATGGCGCAACGACCATCGCGGCCGGTGACGGCTCGCGCCAGCCGAGCGAGAACGAACTCGCCGGCGCGCGCTTCCAAGGCCGGCATGTCGCGGAAATCGCGACGAAACTCTTCGGCTAAGCGAGTCTTTTCCTCCGCGCAGGAAAAATCGGCCGAAGAGTCCGTACAGGCATGAAAAATTCAGCTATACTCCGGGGCACGGTAACGGCTCCGGAGAGCTGCATGAAAATGCCACTCCTTGCGACTTTGTTCGTTCACGCCGAATCCGTCTCCGCCGACGGCGCGCCGCCACGCTTGCGCGAACTTATGCTCGGCCTCTTGTCCGGGAATATTTCGGCGGCCTCCGTCCTCGACCGGCTCGACCCGGCCTCCGCCGATGAAATTCGCGCTTTTGTCGTGCATCGCGGGCTGAGTGCTGAAAATTTCATTGCGCAAGCCCTGCTCGCCTTCGCCCTCGATATTGCCGACAAATCCTGGGATCAGGCGATCAGGAGCCGCAGGGCAAGCGGCGACGACCCAGAAGCCGATGTCATCTCCGATCTACTCGCGGAAATCATGCGCCAGCGCCGCGATCGGGAGATTTTTCTTACCCGGCCGGACGCGGCCCGCGAATCGCATGCGACGTTGGGACGCCGCCGCGGCTGAACAGAATTTCGCCCGCCTGCGACCTTTTGGACCAAAGGCAGGCGCAAGCTGTGCGACAGACTGTGAGTTCGACCGTGTGGTGGTCGCCAATGTCACATAGCGGTCATTGTCTTCCTTTTTGGTGCCTGAAGATTGACCGCGTTGATTGGATTCGTCGGAGTGGAATATGGATCTTCGGACACCTGAGCCGATCGATCAGCATCCGATGACGCACATGCCGCTTCGCATGATGTGGGCTGAGCGGTTGCGCCATGCCGATCTCGCCGCCGTCCACCTAATCTCCCGCTCCGCGCGGCCAAGGATCGGGCGCGTTTCGGCCATAACCATCAGCAAGCTTGGCAATAGCTGGATTTACCTCATCATCATCCCGATCATCTTCAGCGGCCTGGGCCGTGAGGGCTTCCGCGTCGTCTTCCTCGGCGCGCTGAATGCGGCGCTGCTGCACCTGATGTTCCCAATCATCAAGCGCAAGATCGGCCGGCCGCGTCCGTTTCAGGCCGATCCGCGCTTGCGCTCGCTGCTCGCCGTGCTCGACGAACATTCCTTCCCTAGCGGCCATACGATGACCTTGTCCGGCGTGCTGACGCCGGTCGTGCTCGTCTGGCCCGGCGCGATTCTCTCCGCTCTGGCTCTGCTATTTTTGATGGCTTGGTCGCGCATCGCCACGGCGCATCATTATCCGAGCGATATTTTCGCCGGCGCCATTCTCGGCATCGTGCTCGCCTATCCGCTGTCGATCCTCGTCCTCGCCATTTGGTAGTTCAAGCAACGGGCGCGCGGGCGATTCCCTTCCGTTCAAGATCATGCGCGACGCGCAGAACAAGGTCTTCGCGCCAGGGCGCGCCGATCACCTGGACGCCGATCGGCAAGACTTCGCCCTCTGACCAGAGCGGCACTGTCAATGCCGGCAGGCCGATGAAGGAAATCGGCTGCGTATAGATGCCGAGATTGGCACGCACCGGCACTTCGGCGCCTTCGATCTCGATCGTCTTCTGGCCTGAGAGCGGCGCCCGGCAAGGTGTTGCCGGGGTGAGAATGATATCGACCTCCGCGAACAGCGCGGCGACGCGGCGATGAAACCAGGCACGCAATCTCTGCGCGCGTAAATAGCTTTCGGCCGGGATCATCGCACCGGCAAACAGCCGGTCGCGCACAGCAGCGTCGAAGTCCTGCGGCCGTTGCCGCAAACGCGCGAGATGAAAGGCAGCCCCTTCCGCCGCGGTGATGACGAAGGCGGCCGCGCGCGCCGCACCGGCTTCGGGCAATATCGTCTCGCGCTTCGCGCCGAGCGCCGCGGCGACGCGATCGACAGCGGCGAAACATTCGGGCCGGCCGCCACGACGGAAATAATCGCCCGCGATCGCGACACGCAGGCCGGCGCCGCCTTCTTCGATCAACGGTAGAACCGGCTCGATAGCGCGCGGCGCCTGTGCCGGATCGGCCGCATCGCGCCCCTGCATCGCGTCGTAGACGAGCGCGAGATCGCGCGCCGAGCGCGCCAAGACGCCGACATGATCGAGACTGGCGACGAAGGGAAAGACGCCACGCCGCGACAGCCGGCCATAGGTCGGCTTCAAGCCGAACAGGCCGCAGAGCGAGGCCGGGACGCGGATCGAGCCATTGGTGTCCGACCCGAGCGCGAAGGCCACCATGCCGGAGGCGACCGCCGCGGCCGAGCCGCCGGAGGAGCCGCCGGCCATATGGCGCGGATCGTGCGGGTTCAGCGAATTGCCGTCGTGAACATTCTCCCCGGTGAAGCCATAGGCAAATTCGTCCATATCAAGCGCGCCGAGGAGGACGGCGCCAGCGGCGTCGAGCCTTTCGACGACGAAGGCATCCGCCATGGCCGGCGGATTGTCGCGATTGATTTTTGAGCCGGCGCGCGTGACGAGGCCGGCGATGTTGTAAAGGTTCTTCACCGCATAGGGCACGCCCGCGAGCGCGCGCGGCTTGTTCTCCGCATCGAGGATTTTCGCTTTTGCAAGCGCACGGTCGCGTGTGATATCTGTGAAAGCATTGAGTTGCGGATCGCGCGCGGCGATCTCAGCCAGCGCCGCCTCGGTCACGGCTCGCGCCGACAGCTTGCCGCTGGAGACGGCGGCGGCGATCTCGCCCGCCGTCGCGCGCAAAATCTCTCGTGTCATGACTCAGGCCCGGAAGACCGGCGCCGGCTCGGCGAGATCGTCGAGCGCGACAGCTTCAATCAATGCGATCTGCCGCGCGATGACGCGCAGATTGGCGATGATCTCGGCTGGGTCGCCTTTGTCGATCGGCAAATCGCGCAGCGCTGCGGCGGCGGCGCACCAGGCTTCGAGAGTGGCATCATCAGGCATCATAGGCATGGTCTGATCTTTTCGATCGCATCGGATTTGGCCGAAAACCGCGTCGCAGTTTTCAGCCCGATGCTCTAACAGCCTATTCCGCCGCGGTTTTCAAGGCGCCACGGATTGTCGCGCGCAAATCGTCGAGTGGCGCGAGCTTGCCGTCGCTCTCGACATGCCAGAAGGTCCAGCCGTTGCAGGCCGGCAGGCCCTGCGCCAAGGCGCCGACCTTATGGATGGAACCGACGATCGAAAGCTCCGCGCCTGCGCCGGCCAGCGCCAGCGTCCCATCGGCGCGCACGAGAGCGCGGTGACGCCTTTTCTCGTCGCAGAGCACCGCGCCCGGCGCGATCAAGCCCGCCTCGACGACAGAGGCGAAGGCGACGCGCGGCTGCGCGCGTTTGCTCGGCGCGGCGCTGACCGCCTCGTCCGGATAGGGCTCGACGGCGGCGATGCGCGCCCGCGCCGCCGCGGCATAGGTCTCGTCGCGCTCGATGCCGATGAAAGCGCGGCCGAGCTTCTTGGCGACAGCACCGCTCGTGCCGGTGCCGAAGAACGGATCGAGCACCAGATCGCCGGCCTGCGAGGCCGCGTGCAGCACGCGCGCCAGCAGCGCTTCGGGCTTTTGTGTCGGATGCGTCTTGGAGCCCGCTTCGTTCTTCAGGCGCTCGGCCCCCGTGCAGATCGGCAGGAACCAGTCTGAGCGCGCTTGGCAATCCTCGTTGGCCGCCTTCAGCGCCTCGTAATTGAACGTGTAGTTCTTGGCCGAGGCGCTTTTCGCTGCCCAGATCAGCGTCTCATGCGCATTGGTGAAACGCCGGCCGCGGAAATTCGGCATCGGATTGGCCTTGCGCCAGACGATGTCATTCAAAATCCAGAAGCCGAGATCCTGGAGAATCGTCCCGACGCGGAAAATATTGTGATAGGAGCCAATGACGAAGATCGTCGCATTGTCCTTCATCACCCGCCGCACGCCGGAGAGCCAGGCGCGGGTGAATTCATCATAATCGGCAAAGCTCGCGAACTTGTCCCA
>JARLIV010000210.1 GCA_031291555.1 Methylovirgula sp.
AGACCCCCAAATGGGAGGTCGGCCTCGCGCATGCGACGCATCTCTTCCTCTATGCGATCTTCATCGTCATGCCGGTGACAGGCTATATTTCCTCGAGCGCCAGCGGCCATCCGGTGTCGCTCTTCGGCCTGCCCTTGCCACAAGTGCCCGAGAACAAGGGCCTCTCGGATCTCGCGGCCACCATTCATGTCGCCGCGCAATATCTCGTCTATTTCTTTCTCGCCGTGCATATCCTCGGCGTCGTCTGGCATGTCGCCGTGCGCAAGGATGGCTATCTGGCGCGGATGCTGCCCGAGCAGATCAACGCGGAATAGGCGAGGCGGCGCTCAGCCCTTCCGCTTGCCCTTCCACGCCCGCGTACCGCCCTTGCCGGCGGTGCTGCGCGGCTTGGCTTCGCCGCCGCCGAAATTATGCGGCCCCATTTCCGAGTCGGTCGGCTTGTGCGGCCGGTTCGACGGCATGTTGGCGGAGGCGCCGAACGGGCGCGGCCCGCGATAGCTGCCCGCCGCGCTCTCGACGTCGCTCTGCGTTGCGAGCGGATCGTCGGAGATCGCAAGCTCGACCGATTGCAGCCGTTTGATCTCGTCGCGCAGCCGCGCCGCCTTCTCGAAATTGAGGTCCGCCGCCGCGTCGCGCATCTCACGTTCGAGATCGGCGATCGTCGCCTTGAAATTATGGCCGATGAGATTGCCCGCCTGCGCCAGGCCGGCATCGACGGTCACATGATCGCGCTCGGCAACGGAACCCAGAATGTCCTGAATGCCGCGCTTGATCGATTCCGGCGTGATGCCGTTGTCGATATTAAACCGCTGCTGTTTTTCGCGCCGCCGGTTGGTCTCGGCCATGGCCCGCTGCATCGAGCCGGTGATCTGGTCGGCGTAGAGGATCACCCGCCCGTCGACGTTGCGGGCGGCGCGGCCGATCGTCTGCACCAGCGAGGTCTCGCTGCGCAGAAAGCCCTCCTTGTCCGCATCGAGGATCGCGACGAGGCCGCATTCGGGGATGTCCAACCCCTCGCGCAGCAGGTTGATACCCACGAGCGCGTCGAAGGCGCCGATGCGCAGATCGCGGATGATCTCGATGCGCTCCAGCGTGTCGATATCGGAATGCATGTAGCGCACCCGCACGCCATGCTCATGCAGATATTCGGTGAGGTCTTCGGCCATGCGCTTGGTCAGCACGGTGACGAGCGAACGATAGCCGCGCCGGGCGACCTCGCGCACTTCGCCGAGGAGATCGTCGACCTGGGCGCGCGCGGGGCGCACCTCGACCGGCGGATCGATAAGGCCTGTCGGGCGGATCACCTGCTCGACGAAAACGCCGCCCGAGCGCTCCATCTCCCATTTGCCCGGCGTTGCCGAGACATGGATCGACTGCGGCCGCATCGCGTCCCATTCCTCGAAGCGCAGCGGCCGATTGTCCATGCAGGACGGCAGCCGGAAGCCATATTCGGCGAGCGTCGCCTTGCGGCGGAAGTCGCCGCGATACATGGCGCCGATCTGCGGGATCGTCACATGCGATTCGTCGGCGAAGACGAGCGCATTGTCGGGCAGATATTCGAACAGCGTCGGCGGCGGCTCGCCCGGCTGGCGGCCGGTGAGGTAGCGCGAATAATTCTCGATGCCAGCGCAGGAGCCGGTCGCCTCCATCATCTCAAGATCGAAGAGCGTGCGCTGTTCGAGTCTTTGCGCTTCAAGCAGTCGGCCGCTCGCGTAAAGCTCGGCGAGGCGCTGCTTCAGCTCTTCCTTGATGCCCTTGATCGACTGAATCAGCGTCGGCCGCGGGGTGACATAATGCGAGTTTGCGTAGATTTTGATGAATTCGAGGTCCTGCGTCTTCTGTCCGGTCAAGGGATCGAATTCGATGATCGACTCGATCTCGTCGCCGAAGAAATTGATCCGCCAGGCGCGGTCCTCGTAATGGGCCGGGAACAGATCGATCGTGTCGCCGCGCACGCGGAAGACGCCGCGATAGAAATCGCCGCCGGAGCGCTTGTATTGGAGCGCGACGAGATCGGCGATCAACTGGCGCTGGTCGATGCGCTCGCCGACCCTCACGGTGAAGGTCATCGCCGTATAGGTCTCGACCGAGCCGATGCCATAGATGCAGGAGACGGAGGCGACGATGATCACGTCGTCGCGTTCGAGCAGCGCGCGCGTCGCGGCGTGGCGCATCCGGTCGATCTGCTCGTTGATCGAAGATTCCTTCTCGATATAGGTGTCGGAGCGCGGCACATAGGCTTCCGGCTGGTAATAGTCGTAGTAGGAGACGAAATATTCGACCGCGTTCTCCGGGAAGAAGCTCTTGAACTCGCCATAGAGCTGCGCCGCTAGCGTCTTATTCGGCGCGAGGACCAGCGCCGGGCGCTGCGTGCGGGCGATGACCTGCGCCATGGTGAAGGTCTTGCCCGAGCCGGTGACGCCGAGCAGAACCTGGTCGCGCTCATTGGCGTTGATGCCAGCGACAAGCTCGTCGATCGCGGCCGGCTGGTCGCCGCGCGGCGCATATTCCGAAACGAGCTTGAACTCGACGCCGCCCTCCGATTTTTCCGGCCGCGGCGGCCGGTGCGGTGTCCAGGGCGCCTTGTCGCGCAGATTGGGATCGCCCCGCTCGAGCAGATCTTTCAGCGAAGCCGTCGTCGCCGCGACGCCGATTGCGCCGCCGTCGAAAGTCGCGGGTGCCTCGGCGAAGCCGATCGGCGGACCGCCGGTCAGGGCCGGGTTGAGCAGCGCGGCGAGATGTTCGCCGAGAGGCTTCAGTTCGGGCTTGCCGGCCTTGGGGCGGCTGAGTTTTTTCGGCGTTTTGGGCATGGCCGCAATATGGGGCCGCTGCGTCCGAGATGAAAGCCGCCGGATTGCTCGCGTGGAGCTTGTTCGAATGATGTTTTAGCCGCACTTGGTCGATGCGAACAGCCGGTAGAAAAAGCCGGCGCCGAGTCCCGAGAGCGCTTCGATGCCGACGGAGACCGGCGTTGCATCGGCCCACAACAACGCCGCGACCAGCGCATAGGCAAGACAGGCCGCCGCGCCGCCCAGGCTATAGGCGAGAAGGCTGGTGCGGCCGAGCCGGGCGAGAATCTTATGGGCAATCAGCAAGGCGAGTGCGCTGGCGCGCGCGCCGCTCCAGAGGCCGGCCATGGCGATCAGCAGCGTGATCGGCACATTGGCTTGGCCGAGCGAGATTTGGCCCAAGGGGGTATTGCCGAGCGGCAGTTTGTCGAGACCGCCGAGCGA
>JARLIV010000211.1 GCA_031291555.1 Methylovirgula sp.
GAGGTGCATTTGCTTCACTTCAGCGGCGAAGGTGCCGAGGAGGGCAGTGCGGCTTTCGACCTGGTCTTGACGCTGCGAGAGGCCGCGCAGGCGCTCGGCGAAATCGGCGGCATCGCCCGCAGCCCGCTGATTGGCGTTCTCGACATCGCGCTTCAGCGCCGCGATACGGTCCTCATAAGCGTATTGCATGTCGGCCTGGTGCTGCATTAGCCCTGCGAGCACGTCATCATGGAAAATCAGATAGCAGGTCGCCGCAAGATAGATCACCGCGGCAACAGGGATCAGCAGGAACACGACAAAGGCGGCGAAGCGCGGGATCGCCAAAGTGCGGGCGTGCGCCCGATAGGCAAAGGTCAAAAGGAGACGGTGGCTGTGAGGCTTATGGCCAGCTTGAGCATGACGGGCGTGCATCAACAGACCCAACCAACTTCGAGAGAGAATGCCTCCTGACAAGACCGCGTTAAGGTTAATTTTCCCTGAAATAGACTTTTGACTCAGGCAAGGGCCTGTGCGGCCGCGAGCACCGCCGCCGCATGGTCCGGTACTTTCACCTTATGCCAGACCTGGGCGATCCTTCCGTCCGGCGCGATCAGGAAGGTCGTGCGCTCGACGCCCATATATCTGCGTCCGTAAAGGCTCTTCTCCGTCCAGACGCCATAGGCTTCGAGCATGGCCTTTGATTCATCGGAGAGCAGTTCGAGATCGAGATCGTGCTTGCTCTTGAATTTGGCGTGGCTCGCGGCTGAGTCCGGTGAGACGCCGACGACAATAGTCCCGGCTTTCGCGAAGGCGCTTTTGAGCCCGTTGAAATCGATCGCTTCGCGGGTGCAGCCCGTGGTGTTGTCCTTGGGATAGAAATAGAGGACGAGCTTTTTGCCGGCGAAAGATTTGAGTGTGCGCACCGTGCCGGAATCGTCGGGCAGTCTAAAATCCGGGGCCTTGTCGCCGGGGCCAAGTCTGCCGCTCATTTCCGCCTTCCTTTCGTCTTATTGAACGGCAAACGCTTAAGCGAGCCGGGCCCAGTCGATCGCGTGGGATTTCGACAAGCCACCTATATTCGGGTACGAATCGGCTTTCCAGTTCAGTCTGTTGCCGAAGGGCCACTTCCGGTTTGGTCGATCACAGCGACGATATTGGCGGCGTGCGCAGGACCGGGGATTCCCTCGTCCCGCGCGAGATGCGCGCGCCCGCCGTGCTGCGCAGCCCGCTCAGGCCGCAATTCACGCTTCTCGTCTGGCTGACGCAGCGGCTCATCGGCTCGCGGAGCGGGCTCGTCCTGATAGGCGTGATCGCCGCCGGCTTCCTGGGGCTTTATCTGGCGAAAGGCCCCATTGCCATGGCCGGCCTCGGGCCGCGCATCACGCAAGCGCTCAACGAGAAGGTCGGCCCCGCTTATGCCTTCAGGCTCGGCGGCTTGTCGGTGACGACACACGGATTTGGGCCGACGCTGGCGATCGACAATCTGACCCTGGCGAGCCGCGATGGCGCAGCGATCCTCTCGGCGCCGCACGCCGAAATCTCCGTCGATCTCGTCTCGCTTATCTACGGCAAGGTGGTGCCGACGCGGCTCGAAATCTTCGGCATCGAGGTGCGCCTGGCGTTGCTGCCGGATGGTTCTCTGGCCGTCTCGGCCGGCAATGGCAAACAGCAGAATCTGCTGCTCAGTTCGCTGACGGCGGCCATGGCGACACCAGGTGCTAAGCCCGGCGCATCCGCGCCGGCGGCGCCGGAGCTGCTACCCGTGCCGGGTGCCATGCGCCCGCGCTCGCTGGCGGTGAAGCGCATCGCCGCGGCGCTGCGGCTCCTGATCGACATCGCGACGCGGCCGACCGGTCCACTGGCGAAGATTGATCGCGTCGCGATCTCGTGGGGCCGCTTCGTCATCGTGGACGAACTCAACAACGAAACGAAAATCTACGACGGCCTGCAACTTTCGCTCGCCAAGGCCGACGGGGGCACCAATTTCGATCTTTCGGCGCAGGGCCCGAACGGTCCCTGGTCGGTCTCCGCGCGCGCCGCCGGCAAACCCGGTACGGCAAGACGGCTGGATTTCAATTTCAAGAATATTTCCATCGACGAGATTTCGCTCATCAGCGGCGCGCGTAACATCGGTGCGGATTTCGACATGCCGGTGTCGAGCCATCTGACCGTCGCGATCGACGCCAAGAGCCAGCTGACCAATGCCAACGGCAGCTTGCATTTCGATCCCGGCTATCTGCGCTTCGACGATCCCAACGACGAGCCGCGGTTGATCGATTCAATCGATACGGCCTTTCATTGGGATGGCGCGGCCCGGCAAATCCTCATCGACGATGCGCAAGTGCGGACCGGCGAGACAGATCTTGCCATGCGTGGTGCCATCACGCCGCCTATGCGCGAGGGCGATGATTGGCTGATCGGCTTGACCAATTCGAGGCGCGGTGTTTACGGCGTCGAACGGCCGGGCGAAGACAAGATTTTCTTCGACCATATCGATTTCCAAGGCCGTCTCGCGCTCGACAACAAGACCTTCCACATCGATCGCCTGGCTTTCAGCGGGCCCAACAACGGCTTCGCCATGGCGGGCGCGATCGACTGGAAGAACGGACCGCACATGAGCCTCGGCGCTTCGCTTTCGCCGACGCCGGCGAAGGTCGTGGTCCGGCTCTGGCCCTCCTTCATGGCGGCCGATATCCGCGCCTGGTTCCTGGAGCATGTCAAAGGCGGCATCATCACGCGCGGCACGCTGCGGATGAATTTCGACGCGGCCATGATCGATCACATGCATCATCAATATCCGCCATCGGACCCCGCGCTCGCGATCGATTTCGCCGTCTCCAACGGCGCGGTCACCTTCCTCAAGGGCATGCCGCCCCTCGAGGGCGTCGAGGGCGCCGGCCACATCACCGGCCGCACATCGAGCTTCACCGCAACGAGCGGGCACATGCAGGTCGGCTCCAACGGCGTGCTCACGCTGTCACAGGGCGGATTCCACATCGCCCACGCCGAGATAAGGCCGACGCCGGCGGAATTTTCCGCCCATGTGACAGGCGACGTTCGGGCCGTCGGAGCATTGCTCAGCCTCGACGCCTTGAAGCCCTTCGTCTCGCTGCCGGTCGATGCGAATCGGATCAATGGCCAGATCGATGGACAGCTCGGCATCCTGCTGCGGCTCGGACCCGGCGCCGATCCCAAGAAGGACTTCAAACTCAGCGTCGATTCCACGACGACGCAATTCTCTGCCGAAAAGCTGCTCGGCGACCAAGACCTCCAGGATGCCACGCTCCGCGTGACCGTCGATAACAATGGTCTGCACGCCTGGGGCAAAGGCCATTGTCTCGGCGGGCTCGCCGACATCGATGTCAGCCGGCCCGTCGGCGCCCCCTACGGCAAGGCTGTCGTCTCGCTGGAGATGGATGATGCCGCCCGCGCCAAACAGGGCTTGGTGGCCTTGCCCGGCGTCTCGGGCCCGATCGGGATGCGCGTGACCGCGCCGCTTGGCGCGCCGAGCCCCGTCAAAGCCCAGATCGATCTCGATCTGACGCGCGCCGAAATCGACGGCCTCGGCATCACTAAGCCCGCCGGTCGGCCCGGGAAAGCGAGCTTCGAATTATCCGTCGGCGACGATCACACGACGACGCTTGATCAGCTTGTCGTCGATGCGGGGGGCGCGTCGATCAAGGGGGTCGTCAAGATCGGGACACCCGACGATCCCTCGCAGTTTTCAGCGCATCTGACACAGGTCAAACTCTCGCCGGGTGACGACGCGAAGGTCGACCTCACCAAAGCCGCCGACACGATCAAGGTCGTCATCCACGCCGTCTCCTTCGATGGGCGGCCGTTCCTGAAAACCTTGACGTTGACCCATGCCGAAGACGCGGCCGCCGACGAAGACACGCCGCACAAACCGAAAGGCAAACAGCTCGCGCGGCCCTTGGCCAAGACGACGTCGGATCTCGACATCGACGTCGCGCTGAAGGCGGAGAGCCTTGTCGGCTTCAACAAGGTCGCGATGAACAATGTCGATCTGCATCTCGTCAAAAACGGCGGGACGCTGAAGCAATTCGCGCTCACCGGCCGCATGGGCCATCAATCGACGATCGTCGGCCATCTCGATCACGCCGATTCGCCGGCGCCGCAGCTCGATCTGACGACGGATGACGCCGGCGGCCTGCTCGCCTTCATCGATCTCTACAGACATATGAAGGGCGGCGTGCTGAATGTCGCGATGCGGCTCGGCCGCGACGCGATGGCAGGCTCGCTGGTGGTCAAAGACTTCGTCCTTGCGGACGAGCCGGCGTTGCGCCGCCTCGTTGCCGAAGGGGTGCCGCGCAGCACGCGGACCGGCGAGCCGGCCTTCGACCCGGACGCTGTGTCCTTCCGCAAATTGCAGGTGAACTTTCAACGCGCCGAGGGCCGTCTCGACATCAGTGACGGCGTGATCTACGGCTCGCAAATCGGCGTTACCGCCAATGGCTGGCTCGATTTCGCGGCAAGCCGCGTCGATCTCCAGGGGACTTTCGTGCCAGCCTATGAGGTGAACAATTTCTTCACGCAGATTCCCTTCTTCGGCCTGCTCGCGGGCGGCTCGCATGAAGGACTCTTTGCGGTCAATTATCACATCGTCGGCTCGCCACGGAAACCGACCCTCAACATCAATCCCTTCTCCATCGCGCCCGGCATCCTGCGCAAGATTTTCGGCTCGATCGATCTGACCAATCCCGATAGCGAATCGGA
>JARLIV010000212.1 GCA_031291555.1 Methylovirgula sp.
AACGCCCGCCGCCTTCAATTTCTCCGCATAGGCCGCGCCTTCGTCGCGCAGCGGATCGCATTGCGCCGTGTGCAGAAAGGTCGGCGGCAAATGCGCAAATTCCCTCGCGCGAAGCGGCGAGACGCGCGGGTCCGCGGCCGCCACGCGGCCCGCGGTATAGAGCGCGGCGTCATGCTCGAGCGTCGCTTGATCGAGGATCGGCGATGGAAACGCCTGGCGCGATCGTGTTTGTCCGGCGAAATCGAGGATCGGGCACAGCAGGAGTTGAAATGCGAGCTTCCGCGCCGCGTCTGCATTCCATTGCGCCGCCATGACAGCCGCCAGCGTCGCACCGGCGGAATCGCCGCCAATGCCGACCCTGGCGATGCCATATCGATCGGCATTGTCGAATGTCCATTGCAGCGCCGTGCGGGCATCCTCGATCGCTGCCGGAAACGGATTTTCCGGCGCGAGCCGATAATCCACGGCAAACATGGCGCAACCGCTTACGGCAGCAAGCGTTCGGCACAAGGCGTCATGCGTATCAAGGCCGCCGGCAACCAAGCCGCCGCCGTGGAAGAAGACGAGCGCCACGGCGGTCTCGGACTGCGGCCAATAGATGCGAATCGCCGGGCTGGCCGCGGCGTCCTCAACCTTGCGGATTTGCGGCCCCAGGCCGCCAAGGCGCATCAAGCCCGCGAAGGCGGCACGACGTTGCGTGATCGAGAGCAAAGCCGCACCACCGCCCTGCAGCGCGAGCATATCGATCAGACGCCTAGCATGCGGATCAAGCAAAACCGTCACAAACTGTTATCCCTGCCAGCAGACAATCTTTCCGCAGGCGACGATAAAATGGCAAAATGAGCATTGCCTTAAAAATCGCGGCAGAGTCATAAGCCTGCTCGCGAAACTATCCGAAGGTTTTTACCGTGCGCAACCAAGTTGGCTCCGCCCCGACCAAGACGTGGACGTTCTTTGAAGACGATTGGCACGCGGGTAATGTCGCCATCATGGGGCCGCGCACGCATGGCGCCTGGCTCGGCTCGGTCGTCTTCGACGGCGCCCGCGCCTTCGAGGGAACGACCCCCGATCTCGACCTGCATTTCGTCCGTGTCAATGACTCGGCGCGGCGCTTCTTGCTGAAGCCGGTTGTGCCGGTCGAAACCTGGCTCGGCCTCGCGCGCGAGGGCCTCAAACACTTCGACCCCAGCGCCGCGCTCTACATCCGCCCCATGTATTGGGCCGAACTCGGCACCACGGGCGGCGGCGTGCGCTTCGACCCGGAATCGACCCGCTGGTGCCTCTGCATCTATGAAGCGCCGATGCCGGCGCCAAACGGCTTCTCCGTTACGCTCTCGCCGTTCCGCCGCCCGACGCTCGAATGCGCGCCAGTCGACGCGAAAGCCAGCTGCAACTATCCCAACAATGCCCGCGCCCTGATCGAAGCCTATCGGCGCGGCTTCGATAATTGCCTTATGCGCGACATGCTCGGCGCCGTGGCCGAGCTCGGCAATGCCAATGTCTTTCTGGCGAAGGATGGCATCGTCTACACACCGGCACCGAATGGCACGTTCCTCGACGGCATCACGCGCCAGCGGGTCATCGCGCTGCTGCGCGGCGACGGCGTATCGGTAGTCGAGAAGACGCTGAGCTATGCCGACTTCGAACAGGCCGATGAGATGTTCTCGACTGGCAATTTCTCGAAGGTCTTGCCCGTGACCCGGATCGACGATCGCCAGCTGCAACCAGGCCCGCTTTTCCAAAAGGCGCGCAAACTTTATTGGACCTTCGCGCACAACGGCTAGGACCGCGCCTTCGCCTGCTGGCGAACGCGTGTCAAACTCGTTGCCGGTGTTATCGCATCGACATCGACTTTGAGATGTATGATGGCGGGCACGCCTGCTTCGCGCGCGGCGTTGAATGCCTCCGGGAAATCCTCCGTCCGTTCCACCGTCACGCCGAACCCGCCGAAGGCGCGCGCATAGGCGGCGAAATCCGGATTGCGGAGGTCGGTGCCGACGACGCGTCCGGGAAATTCGCGCTCCTGGTGCATGCGGATCGTGCCATAGCTGCCATTGTCGCAGACGATGAAGACGATCGGCAAATTGTATTGCACGGCGGTCGCGAATTCCTGCCCGTTCATCAGAAAATCGCCGTCGCCAGCGAGCGAAAGGACGAGACGTTCCGGCCTTAGGAGCTTGATCGCCACGGCGGCGGGCACGCCATAGCCCATCGATCCAGACGCAGGCGCGACATGCGTGCCGAAGTGGCGGAAACGATAAAAGCGGTGAATCCAGGCTGCGTAATTGCCGGCGCCGTTGCACAGGATCGCCTCGGGCGGCAGCGCCTCGCGCAGCCAGACCATGATAGCGCCGAGATTGACGCTACCCGGCTGCGGCGTCGCCACATCCGTCCAGGCGAGATAATCGCGGTGCAGAGTTTCGGTGAAACCGCGCCAGGCGATCTGCTTCGGCGTCGCAAGCGTGCTGAGCGCAGTACAGAACCGCGTCGGCGTGGCATTGACGGCAAGATGCGGGCGGTAGACGCGGCCAAGCTCTTCCACGCCCGGATGCACGTGGATAAGCATTTTCGGCGCGGGAATATCGAAAAGCCGATAGCCCTGGCTCGGAATGTCGCCGAGCCGGCCGCCAAGCGCGACAATGAGATCGGCCGATTTGATGGTGGCGATCAATTTCGGATTTGGCCCGATGCCGAGATCGCCGGCGTAGCTCGGGTGCAGAGGATCGAAGAGCGGCAGGCGCCGATAGCTCGTCACGACGGGGACGGCGAAACGTGCCGCGAAATCATGGATAGTCCGATAGGCAGTTTCATTCCAACGGCTGCCGCCGAGAATGAAAAGCGGCCGCTCGGCCCGAAGTAAGAGGTCGTGAAATTGCGCAATTTCCGCATCGCCCGGCGCAATCTCAACAGGTGCGAAGGGCGGCGCGTCAGCGACCTCGACCTCTTCGTCGAGCATGTCGCGCGGCAGGCCGAGGACGACAGGCCCCGGCCGGCCGGCCGTCGCCGCATAAAACGCGCGCGAGATGAGCTCCGGCACGCGCCGCGCATCATTGATCTCGCTCGTCCATTTGGTCATGCTGCCGAAGACAGCACACAAATCGAGCTCCTGAAACGCCTCGCGCCCGCGCATCCCCCGCTCGACTTGGCCGACGAACATGAGGAGCGGCGTCGAATCCTGCTGCGCGATATGAATGCCGTGCGCGGCATTGGTGGCGCCAGGCCCGCGGGTGACGAAACAGACGCCGGGACGCCCCGTCGCCTTGCCGATGGCTTCCGCCATCATCGCCGCGCCGCCTTCCTGCCGGCAGACGATGACCTTGATCGGGCTATCGCGCAAAGCGTCGAGCACGGGCAGAAAGCTTTCGCCGGGCACGCAAAACGCATGTGTGACGCCATTGCCGACCAATTGATCGACTAGAACCTGCGCGGCGCTACGTAAAGTCATGGCCCGAACACTGCGAGTTCGCTATAGGCGAGATCCCCAAGCCGCGGCGGCTTCGCGCCCTTGAAATATTTGCGGCCAAGCCTTTCGGTATAGAAGCCAGACAGTCCGGGAACCGCGCCATTGGCGTCGAGCAGGACGGCAACGTAACCCCGCCGCAGCAGAAACCGGCCGAGCGCGCCGGCGCAAGCGGTGAAATCCGCCAAATCGCGGCAATAGATGAGCCGCACGCAAGGGAGCCGAATACGGCCCGCGCGGATGCTGAAGCGCGTGAAGACGAAGGGCAGATCCCCGCCTGGGGTATGGCAGACGAGACTGAGGCAG
>JARLIV010000213.1 GCA_031291555.1 Methylovirgula sp.
GCGCATTCGGACTTCATGCGCGGCGCTTTCGATGATTATGGCGCTGAAGCCAGCAAAGTGATGAAGGACGTCACGCACAATTCCCAGGCCGCGTAATTCGGCGCACCACCTGCGCGCCGATGCCGGCGCGCAGCTTTCGCGAAGAGGCTGCGGGGTTGCGCGTCGCATCGCGCGTCAGCCGAAAGAATCGAGCGCCGGCCGAAAGAATGGCGCGCGGGCAGGCCGCGTTCTTTGCTCTGCAAAATTCCGATTTCGAGCGCGTCGCGCGTTGCGGCCCTCGCATGTCGGCCCGGAAGATTTTGGCTGATAGCCCCCAAGGCATTGAAATATTTGCGGCTACGGACATTTTCGCAAACCGGGAAAGCGTCCGGCGGTTCGGTTGAAACACGAGGTGGAGAAAACCGTTGGCTCGTGACCGACACGCGCTTGCGTCTCTGATTGCGCTGCGGTAGGGAACGCCAGACTGGAAATAGAAGTCTTCCAGCCTACACGCCTAGGCTAGTTCGACCATGCCAAACCTGCTCAGCCAATATCTGCCGCTCGTCATCTTCATGGCCGTCGCGGCGGTCATCAGCGGGGCGCTGGCTGTGGCGCCATTCTTGCTAGCTTTCAAAGCGCCCGATAGCGAAAAGCTGTCCGCCTATGAGTGCGGCTTTAAGGCCTTTGATGACGCGCGGATGAAATTTGATATCCGCTTCTACCTCGTCTCCCTGCTGTTCATCATCTTCGATCTCGAAGTTGCCTTCCTGTTTCCCTGGGCCTTGGCGTTCAAGGCGGTGGGCGCGGCAGGCTTTTGGGCCGTTATGGTCTTCCTCGGGGTTCTGACCATCGGTTTCGTCTACGAGTGGAAGAAGGGAGCCTTGGAATGGGATTGAACACTTCGTTCGAGACCGGCACCGGCTCCGGACCGCTCGTTCACCCCGCGACCGGTAAGCCGGTGCGCACGGATGATCCGACCTTTCTTGCCATCAGCAACGAGCTTGCCGACAAGGGCATGCTGGTAACGAGCGCCGACGCGCTGATCACCTGGGCGCGCACCGGCTCGCTGATGTGGATGACATTCGGCCTCGCCTGCTGCGCGGTCGAGATGATGCAGGTGTCGATGCCGCGCTACGACGTCGAGCGGTTCGGCTTCGCGCCGCGCGCGTCGCCGCGGCAGAGCGACGTGATGATCGTCGCCGGCACGCTGACCAACAAGATGGCGCCCGCCCTGCGCAAGGTCTACGACCAGATGCCGGAGCCGCGCTACGTCATATCCATGGGCTCCTGCGCCAACGGCGGCGGCTATTATCATTATTCCTATTCGGTGGTGCGCGGCTGCGATCGGGTCGTGCCTGTCGATATTTACGTGCCGGGCTGTCCCCCCTCGGCCGAGGCGCTGCTCTATGGCGTTCTTTTGCTGCAGAAAAAGATACGCCGCACGGGCACGATCGAGCGCTAGGCGGAAGGATTGCGCGGATGAGCGATGAGCTAGAAGCCCTCGGGACTGCGATTGCCGCCGCGCTTCCAGGTGCCGTCAGCGCCAGCACTTACGCCTATGGCGAGCTGACGCTCGATGTCGCGCCGGAGCGGCTGATCGAGACGGTGCGCTATCTGCGCGACGATCCCTCGTGCCTCTTCGTCTCCTTCATCGATCTCACCGCCGTCGATTACCCGACGCGGGTGCCGCGGTTCGATGTCGTCACCCATCTTCTGTCGCCGCGGCACAACCGGCGCATCCGGATCAAGGTCGCGACGGATGAGAGCGTGCCCGTCGCCTCGCTCACCGTGCTTTATCCGGCCGCCAATTGGTATGAGCGCGAGACCTACGATCTTTTCGGCATCCTGTTCACGGGCCATCCCGATCTGCGCCGCATCCTGACCGACTACGGTTTCGAGGGACATCCGCTGCGCAAGGATTTCCCGATGACCGGCTATGTCGAGGTTCGCTACGACGATGCCGAGAAGCGCGTCGTCTACGAGCCGGTCAATCTGCGGCAGGAATTCCGCAGCTTCGACTTTCTCTCCCCATGGGAGGGCGCGGTGGATTACGTGCTCCCCGGTGACGAGAAGGCGAGCAAAGAGCCGCCCGTCCCAGCCCCGCAAGTCAAGCCGCAATGAGCGATCAGAACGTCCGCAATTTCTCGATCAATTTCGGCCCGCAGCATCCGGCGGCGCATGGCGTGCTTCGTCTTGTGCTCGAACTCGACGGCGAAATCGTCGAGCGCGTCGATCCGCATATCGGCCTGCTGCATCGCGGCACCGAGAAGCTGATGGAGGCGCGCACCTATCTCCAGAACGTGCCCTATTTCGACCGGCTCGATTATGTCGCGCCGATGAACCAGGAGCATGCCTTCTGCCTCGCGGTCGAAAAGTTGCTTGGCGTCGAGGTGCCGCGCCGGGCGCAATTGATCCGCGTGCTCTATTCCGAGATCGGCCGCATCCTCTCGCATCTCCTCAATGTCACGACGCAGGCGATGGACGTTGGCGCGCTGACGCCGCCGCTCTGGGGCTTCGAGGAACGCGAGAAGCTCATGGTCTTCTACGAGCGCGCCTCCGGTTCGCGCATGCATGCGGCCTATTTCCGTCCCGGCGGCGTGCATCAGGATTTGCCGCCCGAGCTTGTCGAGGACATCGGCGCCTGGTGCGATCCTTTCCTCAAGGTGCTCGACGATCTGCACGAGCTTTTCATAGAGAACCGCATCTTCAAGCAGCGCAATGTCGATATCGGCGTCGTCAGCTTAGAGGATTGTTGGCGCTGGGGCTTTTCCGGCGTGATGGTGCGCGGCTCCGGTGCGCCGTGGGATTTGCGCAAGGCGCAGCCCTATGAGTGCTACGAGGAAATGGATTTCGACATCCCGGTCGGCAAGCACGGCGACAATTACGACCGTCAGGTCATCCGCATGGAAGAAATGCGGCAGGCCACCAAGATCATGAAGCAATGCATCGAGAAGCTTTCCGCGGCGAACGGGCAGGGGCCGATCAACGTCAAGGGCAAGATCGCGCCGCCGACCCGCGCGGAGATGAAGCGCTCGATGGAATCCTTGATCCATCATTTCAAACTTTATACCGAGGGCGTCCACGTTCCCGCCGGCGAAGTCTATGCCGCGGTCGAAGCGCCGAAAGGCGAATTCGGCGTCTATCTGGTCTCCGACGGCACGAATAAGCCTTATCGCTGCAAGATCCGCGCGCCGGGCTTTGCGCATCTTCAGGCGATGGATTTCCTCTGCCGCAAGATGATGCTCGCCGATGTCAGCGCCATCCTCGGCTCGATCGATATCGTGTTTGGGGAGGTCGACCGATGAGCGTGCGCCGTCTCGCCGAAGTGCAGCCCGACAGCTTCGCCTTCACGCCGGAGAACGAGGCGCTGTGCGCCAAGGAGATCGCCAAATATCCGCCGGGCCGCCAGGCCTCGGCGGTGATCGCCCTGCTCTGGCTGGCGCAGAAGCAGCACGACGGCTGGCTGCCGAAGCCGGCGATCGAGGCTGTCGCGGCCAAGCTCGGCATGGCGCCGATCCGCGTGCTCGAGGTCGCGACCTTCTACACGATGTTTAACCTGGAACCGGTTGGGCGCTATTACGTCCAGCTCTGCGGCACGACGCCGTGCGTGCTGCGCGGCGCCGAGGACA
>JARLIV010000214.1 GCA_031291555.1 Methylovirgula sp.
CTGCCGCTCGACATCGACGGCGCCCATATAGACGATGCACTCGAGACCAAAGCGCGCGCAGGCCGTCGCGGTCGCGACGCCGTGCTGGCCGGCGCCGGTCTCGGCGATGATGCGCGTCTTGCCCATCCGCCGCGCGAGCAGGATCTGGCCGAGCACATTGTTGATCTTATGCGCGCCGGTGTGATTGAGCTCCTCGCGCTTGAAATAGATTTTGGCGCCGCCGAGATGCGCGGTCAGCCGCTCGGCGAAATAGAGCGGGCTCGGCCGGCCGACATAATGGGTGAGCAGATTGTTGAGCTCGGCATGGAAAGCCGGGTCTTTCTTCGCCGCTTCGTAATGGCGCTCGAGATCGAGGATGAGCGGCATCAGCGTCTCGGCGACGAAGCGGCCGCCGAAAATGCCGAAATGCCCGCGCTCGTCCGGGCCGGTGCGGAAGGAATTGGGGTTTTCCAGTTTCAAGTCGCTCTCGCTTTTGCTCTGCGCCTGCTCTAGCCGCTCTCGGCCAGGGAACCAAGCTTTTCCGCCGCCCGCACCGCAGCAACGAAACTGGCAATTTTGCCAATATCCTTGACGCCGCGCGCGCTTTCGACGCCCGAGGAGACATCGACGCCGGGCGCGCCGGTCGCGGCGATCGCCTGCCCGACATTCTCCGGGCTCAGCCCGCCGCCGATCAGCCAGGGCTTGGCAAAACGGCGCCCGCGCAGGAGCGCCCAGTCGAAGGCGCGGCCATTGCCGCCCGGCAGCGACGCGGCATTGGGCGGCGCCGCATCGAACAGCAACAGGTCCGCCACAGCCTCATAATCCGCGATGCGAGCGAGATCGGCGGCGACCGCGAGCCCGATCGCCTTCATCACCGGGCGGGCGAATTTCGCCCGCAGCGCGGCGACCCGCGCCGGCGGCTCCTGCCCGTGCAATTGCAGAATATCCGGC
The DNA here is from genome assembly GCA_031291555.1 of Methylovirgula sp. Taxonomy (GTDB): domain Bacteria; phylum Pseudomonadota; class Alphaproteobacteria; order Rhizobiales; family Beijerinckiaceae; genus Methylovirgula. Next base: position 931 of record JARLIV010000214.1, read on the forward strand.
TGGAAGGCGGCAATGGCCTCCACGAGCAGATCGTCGCCGGCATCGACCGTCAGCAGCACCTTGCGCGCACGGCCGCCGACCGCGCCGGCCAGCGCCGCCGCGCCTGCCAAGGGCACATGCCTTGGGCTCTTCGGAAAATGCACGAAGCCGACCATATCGGCGCCCGCCGCCAGCGCCGCGGCAAGCGTCTCCGGCGTCGAAAGCCCGCAGATTTTGACGATCACGCTCATGCGGCGAGGTTATATACGCGGCCGCGCGACAAAACGAGGGTCAGGAATGACCCATCTGGCCGCGCAGCCGCGCGGCCTCGGCGCGGCTCTCACGCAGGGCCCGGCGATGCTTGCCCTGCGACAGCCAGGTGAAAAAGCCGCCGAGGAGGACGCCGACGATGATCGCCGCAATCAGGATAACGAACAGCGGCGCCTCAATCGCGCCGGCGGTTGTCGAAGTGAAGGGATCGAAGGAAACCGTGACGGCATGCCTGTTCGCGACGGCCAGGGCGATGCCGATGACCGCGAGCGGCAATAGAATGAGCACTTCCAAAAAGCGTTTCATCCGCAATCTCGCGGCTCATCAGCCTCTATAGCCCTCATTGAGCCGTTCCCGCATTTCCTTGCCGGTCTTGAAGAACGGCACGGCTTTTTCGTCGACGGAAACATGCGCGCCGGTCCGCGGGTTGCGGCCGAGGCGCGCATCGCGGTGTTTGACCGAAAAGGCGCCGAAGCCGCGCAATTCCACCCGGTCGCCGCGCGCCAGAGCATTGACGATCTCGTCGAGGATAGCATTCACGATCTTTTCCACATCGCGCAGATAGAGATGCGGATTGCGGTCAGCAATCCGCTGCACGAGTTCCGATTTGATCATGTTCCGCCCCTTGCCGCTCGTCACTGAACCGCGCTCCGACCCCATTGAAGCTACAGCTGCCGCACCCCAGCCCCGGAGCACGCCATTCGCGCCAACCCATGTTCAAAGCTGACTGCCAAACCGAAAGATGCTTGGCTGCTAATTGGTTGGATCAACCTGCCAAATCGCTACAAGACCGTCAAGTAATTGTCCTTGCGCATAAGTTTCCGCGCCGTCGAGAATGTGCGCCAGCGCATGAAAGCCTAAAACATCGGCAATTTTCGCCGCGCTGCTCAATATACCAAGGCGTTGCAGGCTGCTCTTGGTGCTCCAATCGCGCACTGGCAGCCCGTGCGGGACTTTTTTGACCCGTTCGAGCCAGGCGATGGCCTGCGGTTCCTCGCCGATCTCGTCGACGAGCTTCAGCCCGATACCCTGCCGGCCGGTGAAGACGCGCCCATCGTCGACGGCCGCCAATTGCGTGGCGGTGAGCCCGCGGCGGTCTTTGACCAGGCCTTTGAACCAGCCGTAGCTGTCGGCGACGAGCGACGCGAGGGCGGCGCGAACCTGGGGCGTCGTCGGCTCGAAGCCGCTCGGCTCCGCCTTGAGCGGCGAGGATTTCACCGTATCCATCTTCACCCCGACCTTATCGAGAAGGCCGGAGACATCGGGATATTGAAACAGCACACCGATAGAACCCACCAGCGCATTGCCGGGCGAGACGATGTGATCCGCGCCGATCGCGGCAATATAGGCGCCCGAGGCGGCCAGGGTGCCGACGACCGCGACGGTCGGCTTTTTCGCCGCGAGCTGCCGCAAGGCGGTGTAGAGCTTCTCCGCGCCCGTCGTCGTGCCGCCCGGGCTGTCGATCGCGAGAATCACGCCCTTGGCATTCGGCGCATCGGCGACCTCATGGATGAGCTTCAGCGTCGCGCGGTCGCCGGTGATGAGGCCGGTGATGGTGATCCGCGCGATCTGCGACGTGCCGCCACCGAAGCCCAGCCCGCTTCGGCCCGTTATCTTCAAGCCGGCGAGCGAAAGCCCGATGATGAGCAGCAGGATCGAAGCGACCCGCCAGAACGACAATTTCCGCTGCAACTGCCGCCGATCGACGATGTAATCGGCAGGGGATGTATTCGACATATCTCATTCCTTGCGCGCTTGGAACCTAAGCCGCGTGGCAAGGGAGCGCAAGCCGTTCGTCCCGCGCATGAAAAAGCCCGCGCGGATTGTACCGCGCGGGCTTTGAACCGCTAAATTTCGAGGAAACTTTTATTCCTCGTCCTTCTTCTTCTTGGTGCTCTTCTTGGCCTCGGTGTCACGCGCCTTGAGCGCGGCACCGAGAATGTCGCCGAGCACCGCACCCGAATCGGCCGAGCCGAACTGGGCAATAGCTTCCTTCTCCTCGGCGACTTCGAGCGCCTTGATCGAAACCGCAACCTTGCGGGCGCGGCGATCGAACTGGGTGATACGCGCATCGACCTTTTCGCCCACGGCGAAACGATCGGGGCGCTGATCGGCGCGATCGCGGGCGAGTTCGGCGCGCTTGATGAAGGCGACGAGGTCGGTGCCGGCGATCTTCACGTCGATGCCACCCTCTTTCACGTCGATCACCTCGCAGGTGACGATCGCGCCCTTCTTGAAGTCGGGGCCACCCTCGTCGGTCGCGGCCGCAGCGAACGGATCGGAGGAGAGCTGCTTGATGCCAAGCGAAATCCGCTCCTTCTCCTGATCGACGTCGAGCACTTTCGCCTGAACGATGTCGCCCTTCTTATAATCGTCGATCACCTGCTCGCCCGGCTTGTTCCAGTCGAGGTCGGAGAGATGGACCATGCCGTCCACATCGCCTTCGAGCCCGACGAACAGGCCGAACTCGGTCTTGTTCTTGACCTCGCCCTCGACCGTGCTGCCGATCGGATGCCGGGCGGCGAAATCCTCCCAAGGATTGGTGAGCGTCTGCTTGAGGCCGAGCGAAATGCGGCGCTTGACCGGATCGACTTCCAGAACCTGGACATCGACTTCCTGACTCGTCGCGACGATTTTGCCGGGATGGACGTTCTTCTTGGTCCACGACATTTCCGAGACGTGGATCAGGCCTTCGATGCCCGGCTCCAGTTCGACGAACGCGCCGTAATCGGTGATGTTCGTCACGCGGCCGTGGATGCGGGCGTTGACCGGATATTTGGCCTCGATGCCCTGCCACGGATCCTCGAGCAATTGCTTCATGCCGAGCGAAATGCGGTGGGTCTCGTGGTTGATCTTGATGATCTTGACCTTCACCGTCTGGCCGATGGTGAGGACTTCGCTCGGGTGATTGACGCGGCGCCAGGCGATGTCGGTGACATGCAGGAGGCCGTCGATGCCGCCGAGATCGACGAACGCACCGTAATCGGTGATGTTCTTGACGACGCCGTCGATGAC
>JARLIV010000215.1 GCA_031291555.1 Methylovirgula sp.
CATCATCTATTATTTCATCCCCTTCGTTCTCGCCTTCGCGCTGCTCGGCGCCAACGAGGGAAACCGGCGGTGGTCGGAATTGCGCGAGGCGATGCGCCGCGCCGCAGGTGAAAGGGATGCGGATTAGAGTCCGCAATCAATTCATTCAGGTTGAAACCCTCTCCCCGCTGGCGGGGAGAGGCGATGTACGCTCGGGGATGTTCTCCGCGGAAAAGTCAGGCAACTTTCCCGGAGTACGCTCCGCCCCTGAGGGGCCCTACACCGTCAGAGCCAGTAGACGAAGACGAACAGCAGCATCCACACGACGTCGACAAAATGCCAATACCAGCTCACCGCCTCGAAGGCGAAATGGTGGCTGGGATCGAAATGGCCGCGCACAATGCGGACCAGGATCGCCGTCAGCATGACGACGCCGACCGTGACGTGAAAGCCATGCAGGCCCGTCAGCGCGAAGAAGGTCGCGCCGTAGACGCCCGAACCAAGCGTCAAGCCGAGCTCGGTGTAGGCCTCGTAGAATTCGTTCGCCTGCAAAACGAGGAAGATGACGCCCAGCAGGATCGTCGCGGCGAGCCAGAAGATGAGCGCGCCACGCCGGTCATGCTTCAGCCAATGGTGCGCGCGCGTTACCGTCGCGCCGGAGCTGAGCAAGAGCAGCGTGTTGAGCGCGGGGATGCGCCAGGGATTGACCGTCGCGAAGCTCTTGCCCAACGGGCCCGCGGTCGGCCAAGCATCGGCGAAATGCGGCCAGGGCGTAAAATGAGTGTCGAGCGAGGCCAGCCACGGCACCGAGACGTTGCGCTCGTAGAACAACACGCCGAACAACGTCGCGAACAGCACGACCTCGGAAATGATGAACCAGATCATGCCGAGCCGGAAGGAGCGATCCTCCCACTTATGGTAGAAGCCGCCCTCGCTTTCGCCGATGACATTGCCGAGCCAGCGCACGAGCGCGAATACGATCGAGGCCAAGCCGACCCAAGCGATCCATTGCCCGGCCGGATAGCCGTTGACGCGCAGCGCGAGGCCAATCGCGAGCAGCATGATCGCAAACGAGAGCAGCGCCGGATAAGGGCTCGGTTTCGGGACAAAATAGCGACGGGTGGTCGCGGCTGTGTTAGCGCTCACTTTGGTTCTCCCCTCTCGACGCGACTTCTTCTACGGCCGGAAAGGCCGAATAGGACACCGTGATCGTCGTAATTTCTTTCGGCAGATCCCGGCTTACGAAAAACACGACCGGCATGACCCGCGACTGGTGCGGGGCAAGCGCCTGAGCGTGGAAGCAGAAACATTCAATCTTTTTAAAGTGTATCGCGGCTTGCTCAGGGCTCACGCTCATGATCGCCTGGCCGTTCCGGCGCGCGTCACTGAGATTGGTCGCGAGATAAGTCGCCGTGGCCGGCTCGCCCGGATGAACCTGCAAGCGGCGCACCGTCGGCTGGAATCTCCACGGCAGGCCCGGCATCACCGTGCTGGTGAATTCCACCGTCACGATGCGGGAGAGATCGACCCCGCCCACAGGGCGAACCGACGTCTCTTCCGTCTTACCGTTGAGCCCCGTCACATGGCAGAACGTGTTGTACAGCGGTACGAGAGCGAAGCCGAAGCCGAAGAAGCCGAGCGCCACCAGCAGCAGGCCGAAGGCCAGCCGCCGGTTCGCCGTGCGTCGCGGCCGAGCCGGCGCTTTGCTGCGCGCGACGGCTTCGCCCTTTGTCATGCTATAACCGGCTGTTCATCAAACGTGTGGTGCGGCGGGGGCGAGGGCAGCGTGAATTCGAGGCCATGTGCGCCCTCCCACACCTGGCTCGTCGCCGGCTGGCCATAGCCAGCCCAGGCGCGAGCGATGTTGTAGACGAGGATCAGTTGCGCGGCGCCGAGCAGGAAGGCGCCGAGGCTCGACACCAGATTCAGCGGCGCGAATTGCAGCGCGTAATCGGGAATACGGCGCGGCATGCCGGCAACGCCGAGGAAGAACTGCGACATGAACGTGATGTTGAAGCCGATCATCGTCAGCCAGAAGTGCAGCTTGCCGAGGCGCTCGCTGTACATGCGGCCGGTGATCTTCGGCAGCCAGTAATAGACACCGGCGATCACGCCCATGATCGGCCCGCCGAACAGCGCATAGTGGAAATGCGCGACCAGGAAGAAGCTGTTGTGATACTGCTGATCGGCGACGGCGTCGGCGAGCACGAGGCCGGTCAGGCCGCCAATGCCGAAGAGCACGATATAGCCGAGCGCGAACAGCATCGGCGTCTCGAAGGTCAGCGAGCCCTTCCAGATCGTCGCGAGCCAGCAGAAGAACAGGATGGCGAGCGGCACCGAGATCAGCATCGTCGAATACATAAAATAGAGCTGACCTGCGACCGGCATGCCGGACGTGAACATGTGGTGCGCCCAGACGACGACCGAGAGGGCCGCGATCGCCCAATAGGAATAGACCTGCGCCCGGTAGCCGAAAATCGGCTTACGCGCGAAAGTTGGCAGGATCTGCGAGAGGATGCCCGCGGTGGGGAACAGGAGAATATAGACCTCGGGGTGGCCGAAGAACCAGAAGAGATGCTCCCAGAGCACCGGGTCGCCGCCACCGGCCGCGCTGAAGAAATGCGTGCCGAAATGACGGTCGGCGAGCAGCATCGCGCTACCAGCGATGAGCGCCGGGAACACCGCGATCAGCAGGAACGAGGTCATCAGCCAGCTCCAGACGAAGAGCGGCATCTTCATCAGCGCCATGCCCGGCGCGCGCAGATTGAAGATGGTCACCACGATATTGATCGAGGCCATCAGCGACGAGGCGCCGAGAAGGAAGATCGCGAAGATCGCGAAATCGACGCCGAGGCCGCCCTGCACCGAGAGCGGCGCATACATCGTCCAGCCGGTATCGACCGGGCCGTTGCCGATCCCGAACAGTTTCAGGATGAAGGGAAGGACCAGAACGATCGCCGCCGGCGGCAGCAGCCAGAAGCCCCAGTTGTTGAGGCGCGGCAAGGCCATGTCCGGCGCGCCGATCATCATGGGGATGAGATAGTTCGCAAAGCCCGCCGTGACCGGCATCAGCGCGCCGAAGACCATCACGAGACCATGCAGCGTGATGATCTGGTTGTAGACCTCGGGCGTGACGAGATGATTGGCGGGATGGATGAGCTGGACGCGAATCAACTCGGCGAAGACGCCGCCGAGCAGGAACATCGTCAGCCCGAACAGCATGTAAAGGATGCCTATGTCCTTGTGATTGGTCGTCGTGAGCCAGCGCGCCAAGCCTTTCGGCTCGTCATGCGCGTGGTGATGGCCGAGATCCGTGATGGCACTGCTCATCGGGCTTTCCTCTTCTCAAGTCGAATTATTTTCCGCGCGCCGCCTTCACCGTGGAAGGCTGCACGACGTCGCCGGTCTGGTTGCCGAAGCTGTTGCGCTCGAAGGTGATGACACCTGCGATATCAGCATCGCTCAGCTGCCCATCGAAAGCAGGCATGGGCGTGCCGGGAATGCCCTTCAGCACGATCTGGATATGCCGATCCACCGAGCCTTCGACGATCTTGCCGTCCTTGAAGAAGCCGCGCTGCGCGAGCAGGTCCGTCATCGCCGGCGGCGCCGCGAAAGGCTTGCCGGTCGCGATCGGCGGGAACGTGCCCGGCAGGCCAAGGCCCGTCGGCTGGTGGCAGAGCGCGCAATAGGTCGTGTAGGTCTGCTGCCCGCGCTTGAGCAGGTCTTCCTTGCTCAGGGTCGTCACAGCCGCGGCCTGCGCCGCGCTCGTCTGCGCGTCGGCAACCCATCTTTTGAAGTCGTCCTGCGACTTCGCTTCGACGACGATCGGCATATAGGCATGGCCGACGCCGCAGAGCTCCGCGCACTGGCCGCGATAGATGCCAGGCTTGTCGATTTTCACCCAGGTCTCGCGCAGGAAGCCGGGAACAGCGTCCTGCTTGATGCCGAAGGAGGGAATCCACCAAGCGTGAATCACATCCGTCGAAGTCAGCAGAACGCGGACCTTTTCGCCGACCGGCAGAACCAGCGGCTTATCAACTTCGAGCAGATAATTCGGATCGGTCGGCGCGCCGCTGTCACGCTCGGATGCTGGCGTCGAAAGATTGCTGACGAAGGAAATGCCCTGGTCCGGATATTCATAGTGCCAGCGCCACTGGCTGCCCGTCACCTTGATGACCAGCCCGGCATCGTCGCGCGTATTCGCGAGGCTGAGAACTGCGTGATAGGCCGGGATGCCCATCACGACGTAGTCGATGAAGATGAGCGTCAGGATCGGCAGAGCCGAGAGCGCCCATTGCAGCGGCGTCCGCGGCGCGGTGAAGGTCGCCGGCGCGTGCCCGCGGCCCCGGCGGTAGCGGATCAGCGAAAAGATGAGGAAACCGAACCCGATCGAGAAAAGAACGGCGATGATCGTCAGGAACAGGTCGTGGACGTAGAGCGTCTCACGCGCAATCGGCGTCACCGGCGTCTGGAATTCAAACGGATTGTGGGCCTGCGCAGCCCCGGAGATCAGCATCAAAGCGGCCGACCCGAGGATAACTCGTTTTTGTTTAACCATATTTTTGACTTCTAGAAGCCTCGCCATGCGGCGGACGTTTCACACCCCGGCTTCCAGGGAAGCCAACTCCTGGAATCACACGCCGCGCGCATCGTGACTAGTGCGACAGGTGGCAGCGCATGTTTGACATTTCGCAATATCGGCGCGCCGAGAAGAATCGTTTTCTCATCTGGCGATCAGCGTAAATTTCATTGATTTGGATCATTGACAAAGTGCAAGAGCCGCTGAAAGGCTTTCGATCATTTCGTTTGCGTTGCGAGTGATTGAAGGTTCCCGCCCGGAGGTGGGGTGGCGGACACGGAATTGGCTTGGAATCTGGAAGTCGGGAATTATGGCTGCGAACTCTCAACCTTTACGTATCTGCGCGCGATGCCCGATGGCGGAAGTGTGCGGGGCGCTCGGCAAGCAGACCGCGATCGCGCGCGACGGCGTCGGCATGTATCTCTGCCGCAAGGGCCGCTCGATTTATCATAAGGACAACGTCGGCGGCCAAGTGCATATCCTGCGCGAAGGCTGGGCCTTCCGGTTCACCGTACTCCCCAACGGCCGGCGGCAGATCATGGAGTTCCTGCTGCCCGGCGACCCTGTCCTGCTCCCTCTGATTTTCCTGCCGCGCCTCCCCTACACCGTCCACGCTCTGACCGAGGCGATGCTCTGCACTTTCGCGCTGAAGGACTTCAGCCGCCAGGAGGTTTCGAGCGAGGCGACGCGGCGGATCGAGATCGCGTGTACGGCGGGGCTCGTGCGCAGCGAATCGCGCTTGGCGGAGATCAACCAGCGCAATTCGCAGGAGCGCACCGCCTGGCTGCTTCTTTCGCTTTATAAGGAATTGAAGGAACGCGGCTTTGCCGAAGGTGATGTCGTCCCCTTCCCGCTGAGCCTCGCCCATGTCGCCGACGCGCTCGGTATTACGGTCACGCATGCGAGCCGGACCTTGGGCGCGCTGCGGCGCGAGGGCCTCATATCCCTTTCGCGCGAGCGGCTGACCGTGCATCGCGAGCAGGATCTCGCCAATGTCGCCTTATTGCCGGGGGCGTCCTAAAAAGCCGCGCTCGGAGGGCGAATCGCCTCTGTCTCACCACGCTTTTCGGCGGAACACGCTCTAGACAGCGGCCGAATGGCGCGCCGAGGCAGCCGGCAGATAGGCATCGAAGGCCGCAGCGACAAGGCGAAGAAACGGACGCCCCTGCTCGGTAATCGCGAGGCGGCGCCCGTCAATCGCCACCACGCCGTTCTGGGCCAGCGGCTGCAAGGCCTCGATCTCAGCGGAATAATCGCCGGGAACCTCGTCGAGATCGATGGCCAGATCGCACATCAACCGCTCGATGACCGCCGCGCGCTGCTTATCCTCCGAGGAGAAGGCATAGCCCTTCACCGTCGCAAAGCGGCCCGCCTCCAAGCTCCGCGAATAGCCCGCCATATCGACCGCATTTTGCGCAAATCCCTGCGGCAGCCTGCTGATGGCTGAGACACCGAGGCCGATCAGCGCCTCGGCATCATCGACCGTGTAGCCTTGGAAATTGCGATGCAGACGCCCGCCCCGCGCCGCTTCCGCCAGCGGATCGTCAGGCAGCGCGAAATGGTCGAGACCGACAGCGACATAACCGAGGGACGCAAGCGTTTCCGCCGCCACCCGCGCCTGTTCGAGCCTCTCCACCGTTCCCGGCAATGCGCCCGCGTCGATCAGCTTCTGTTGGGTTTTGAACCAGGGCACATAGGCGAAGCCGAAGAGAACGATCCGCTTCGGCGAGAGCAGCGCAGCCAGCCTGGCGCTTTCCGCAACGTCGTCGATGCTCTGGTGCGGCAGGCCGTACATCAGATCGATATTGATGTTTTCGATGCCAACGCCGTGGAGCATGCCGACCGCACGCCCGACCTGCGCGAAGGGCTGCATGCGGCCGATCGCCTTTTGTACCTGCGGCGAGAAATCCTGCACCCCGAGGCTCGCGCGATTGACGCCGATCTCCGCCAGCGCACCCGCGAGTTCGGCTGACAAATGCCTGGGATCGAGCTCGATCGCATGTTCGACGAGCGCCGAAAGATCGAAGGCCGCGCCGATCCGGTCGGCAATCACCGTCAGCCAGCGGGGGCCGAGAATCGAGGGCGTACCGCCACCCCAATGCAGATGCGTGATCCGGTGCCGGCCGAGTACTTGCGCGACATGTTCGATCTCGCCGATCAGCCGTTCGGCGTAGCGATCGATCGGCTCCCGGCGGCGCACCGCCTTGGTGTGGCAGCCGCAGTAAAGACAGATGTCTGTGCAATAGGGGACATGGATATAAAGTGAGAGCTCCGCCTCCGGCTTCAGAGCGCCAAGCCATTGCGAATAAGTCTCCGGCCCCACGGCATCGGAGAAATGCGGTGCAGTCGGGTAGGACGTGTATCGCGGCACGTTCCGCTCGGCGAGCGCATAAAGCGAGAGCATTGGCTTTAGCTATGCGAAAATCCAGCAGCAGCCTTGATCCACGTCAAAAATCATTGATGTGGAGAGGCTAAGTTCATAATCGGCGTGGGCTCATATGGCCCTGTATATGAAATTTATATTTTTGCACCTGCGAAGACCGCTCGAACCTATATGCGCTTTGCGCCAAATCCTCGCCCGTAAGTCACGCTGAGCTGAGGTCGGCGAGATCGATGCTTTGATTGTGGCCGCCGTGCGCCGCCAGGAGATCGTTCGCATGTTTGACATCCTTTATCTCGCGATCGGCATCGCAGCGTTCGCAGTTCTCACGCTTTACATTTTCGCCTGCGACAGACTGTGAGCTGAACATGATTCTCGATTATGCGCTCGGCGGCCTCGCCGTGATCTTCATCCTCGCCTACCTCGTTTACGCGCTCGTCCGTCCCGAGCGGTTCTAGGAGATTCAAGATGACCGTGAATGGATGGATTCAAATCGCGCTCTTTGCGGTGCTGATCATCGCGCTGACGAAACCAGTCGGCTATTACATGACGCGCGTCTTTGCCGGCGAGCGGACATTCCTCTCACCCATATTGCGGCCCGTGGAGCGCGTCGTTTACGCGATCTGCGGCGTTGATGAGTCAGACGAACAACATTGGGTCACCTACGCGATCGCCATGGCCTTCTTCAGCCTGGCGGGCTTCGTCGTGCTTTATCTCATCCAGCGGCTGCAAGGTGTGCTGCCCTTCAACCCGCAAGGCCAGAGCGCGGTCGAGCAAAGCCTCGCCTTCAATACTTCGGTGAGCTTCGTCACCAACACGAACTGGCAATCCTACGTGCCCGAGACGACCATGAGCTATCTCACGCAGATGGCCGGGTTGACGGTGCACAATTTCGTTTCTGCGGCGACCGGCATTGCGCTCGCGGTGGCGCTGATCCGGGGCTTCTCGCGCCGCTCGGCGCAGTCGATTGGCAATTTCTGGATCGATCTGACGCGTTGCACACTCTACATCCTGCTGCCCATCTCGATCGTCGTCGGTCTGTTCTTCGTCTGGCAAGGCATGCCGCAAAACCTCAATGCCTATACGACCGTCACGACGCTGGAAGGCGCCAAACAGGTGATCGCCCAGGGGCCTGTCGCCTCGCAGGAAGTCATCAAGATGATGGGCACCAACGGCGGCGGCTTCTTCAACACCAATTCGGCTCATCCCTTTGAAAATCCGAACGCTCTGACCAATCTGGTTGAGATGCTGCTGATCTTTTCGCTTGGCGCGCCGCTGACCAATGTCTTCGGCCGCATGGTCGGCAATCAGCGCCAGGGCTGGGCGATCTTCGCGGTCATGGGCCTACTCTTTTTGACCGGTGTAACGACCGTTTATCATTATGAGGCCGGCGGCAATCCCGCCTTTGCCGCGCTTCATGTTGACCAGACGGCCTCCGCGCTGCAGGCCGGCGGCAATATGGAAGGCAAGGACGTGCGCTTCGGCATCGCCAATTCCTCGTTGTTCGTCACCGCGACGACCGATGCCTCGTGCGGCGCCGTCAACACGATGCATGACAGCCTGATGCCGCTCGCCGGTCTCGTGCCCATCGTCAACATCATGCTGGGCGAGATCATCTTCGGTGGTGTCGGCTCGGGCCTTTACGGCATGCTGATCTTCGCCATCCTCGCGGTCTTCATCGCCGGGCTGATGGTCGGCCGCACGCCGGAATATCTCGGCAAGAAGATCGATGCGAAGGAAGTGAAAATGGCGATGCTCGCCATTCTCATCCTGCCATTCTCGATCCTCGGCTTCAGCGCGCTTGCGACGGTGCTGCCGGCAGGCCTTGCAGGGCCGGCCAATGCCGGACCGCACGGCTTCAGCGAGATCCTTTACGCCTATACGTCGGCGACGGGCAACAATGGCAGCGCCTTCGCGGGCATCTCGGCCAACACGCCCTTCTTTAATTCGACGCTGGGCCTCGCGATGTTCATCGGTCGGTTCCTGATGATCACGCCGATGCTGGCGATCGCGGGATCACTCGCGGCGAAGAAGATCGTCCCGGCATCGGCGGGCACGTTCCCGACCGATACGGGCCTTTTTGTCGGCCTGCTCATCGGCGTCATCCTGATCACTGGCGGTCTCATCTATTTCCCCGCCGTGGCGCTCGGCCCGATCGTCGAACATCTGGCGATGAACGCCGGCACACTCTACTAATTCGAGAGGCAATTATGGACCAATCCGCTCGCACGAGGATGCCCGCCGGCACTGCCGACTCGCAGATTCTCCTCACTGCCATAGGCGACTCCTTCAAGAAGCTCGATCCGCGCGTGCTGATCCGCAATCCGGTGATGTTCACGGTGGAAGTTGTCGCGTCGCTGACGACGGTGCTTTTCATCCGCGACATCATCGCCGGGCATGGCCATTATGGCTTCGCCTTCCAGATCATCCTCTGGCTCTGGTTCACCGTGCTCTTTGCCAATTTCGCCGAGGCCGTGGCCGAAGGCCGCGGCAAGGCGCAGGCGGCGACGCTGCGGCGGGCCAAGACGGAAGCCAATGCCAAGCTTCTACGCGCCGCCAACGAGCCCGAATCGAAGGGCGCGGCCTGGCGCTCGGTACCGGCTGCGTCGCTGAAGCCCGGCGATATCGTGCTCGTCGAAGCCGGCGATCTCATCCCCAGCGATGGCGACGTCATTGAGGGCGTCGCCTCGGTCGATGAATCCGCCATCACCGGCGAATCCGCGCCAGTGATCCGCGAAAGCGGCGGCGACCGCTCGGCCGTCACCGGCGGCACGCTGGTGATCTCCGACTGGTTCAAGGTGAAGATCACGGCCGCGCAAGGTTCGACCTTCCTCGATCGCATGATCGCGCTGGTCGAAGGCGCAGAGCGGCAGAAGACGCCGAACGAGATCGCGCTCAACATTCTTCTTGCGGGTCTGACGATCATCTTCGTCTTCGCCGTGGCGACGATCCCGAGCTTTGCGTCCTATGCCGGGGGCAGGTTGAGCGTGCTGGTGCTCGTCGCGCTCTTCGTGACGCTCATCCCGACGACGATCGGCGCGCTGCTCTCGGCCATCGGCATCGCCGGCATGGACCGGCTGGTGCGCTTCAAAGTGCTGGCCATGTCCGGCCGTGCGGTCGAAGCGGCGGGCGATGTCGATACCCTCCTCCTCGACAAGACCGGCACGATCACGCTCGGCAATCGCCAGGCGACGGCCTTCATCCCGCTCACCGGCGTGAGCGATGCCGAACTCGCGAGCGCCGCGCAGCTCGCCTCCCTCGCCGACGAAACGCCGGAGGGCCGTTCGATCGTCGTTCTTGCAAAGGAGAAACAGGGCATCCGCGGGCGCGACTTTTCGAGCCTGCACGCGAAGTTCATTCCCTTCTCGGCGCAGACGCGCATCAGCGGCATCGACAGCGGCGAAGGATCGATCCGCAAGGGCGCGGTCGATGCGGTCATCGCCTATGTGCGCGGCCAGACCTCCGCGGACATCGAAGCCACCGTGCGCGAGCTCAACGCCAAGGCCGACGAAATCGCCAAGGCCGGCGCAACGCCTCTCGCTGTGGCGAAGGATGGACGGCTGCTCGGCGTCATCCATCTGAAGGACATCATCAAGGGCGGCATCAAGGAGCGGTTTCACGAATTGCGCCGGATGGGCATCCGCACGGTGATGATCACCGGCGACAATCCGCTGACCGCCGCAGCAATCGCGGCCGAAGCCGGTGTCGATGACTTTCTGGCGCAAGCAACTCCTGAGACCAAATTGAAGCTCATTCGCCAGGAGCAGGCGCAAGGCAAGCTCGTCGCCATGTGCGGCGACGGGACCAACGACGCGCCCGCCCTGGCGCAGGCGGATGTCGGCGTCGCCATGAATACCGGCACGATGGCGGCGCGCGAGGCCGGCAACATGGTCGATCTCGATAGTGACCCCACGAAGCTCATCGAGATCGTCGAAATCGGCAAGCAGCTCTTGATGACGCGCGGCGCGCTGACGACCTTCTCGATCGCCAACGATGTCGCCAAATATTTCGCCATCATCCCGGCGATGTTCCTCGCCTTCTATCCGCAGCTTCAGGCGCTGAACATCATGCACCTGCATACGCCGCAGAGCGCGATCCTCTCGGCCATCATCTTCAATGCGCTGATCATCATCGCGCTGGTGCCTCTGGCGCTGAAGGGCGTCACCTATCGTCCGCTCGGCGCCGCGCACATCCTGCGCCGCAACCTGCTGATCTACGGCCTCGGCGGCATCATCGTGCCCTTCATCGGCATCAAGCTCATCGACATGGCGGTTTCCGCCGTCGGCCTTGCGTGAGGTTACTCCAATGTTGAAGCAAATCCGTCCTGCCATCTTGATGATCGTGGTGATGACCGTCATCACCGGCCTCGCCTACCCGCTCGGCATGACCGGCCTCGCCCAGGTTCTCTTTCCGCATCAGGCCAACGGCAGCCTGATCGAGAGAGACGGCAAGGTGATCGGCTCGTCGCTGATCGGTCAGAATTTCACGAGCGACAAATATTTCTATGGCCGGCTGTCGGCGACGAGCGAGCCCGATCCGAAGGATCCGACCAAGACGATCGCCGTGCCTTATGCGGCGGACAACTCGACCGGGTCCAACCTCGGGCCGACCTCGAAGGCTTTGATCCAGCGCGTCCAGGCCGACACCGCCCGGTTGCAGAAGCAGAATCCTTCCGTGCCGGTACCGGTCGATCTCGTCACGACCTCGGCCAGCGGGCTCGATCCCGACATCACGCCGGCAGCCGCCTATTTCCAGGTGCCGCGCGTCGCCAAGGCACGGGACATCCCGGAGGCCGACCTCAAGGCGCTCGTTGCCGCGCATATCGAAGGGCGGCTCTTGGGAATCATCGGCGAGCCGCATGTCAATGTCCTCCAGCTGAACCTGGCTCTCGACGCGCTGAAAAAGTCCTAAGCCCTCGCGCGATGAGGTATATCCTTCGGGAATGGACATAACGTCAGGTGACAAACGGCCCTCGCCCGAGGCCCTGCTCCGCGAAGCCGAGAATGGCAGCCGCGGGCGGCTGAAAATCTTCCTCGGCGCCGCGCCGGGCGTCGGGAAAACCTATGAAATGCTGCTCACCGCCCAAGCCAAGTACCGCGAGGGTGTGGACGTGGTGGTGGGCATCGTCGAGACCCATGGCCGCAAGGAGACCGAGGAACTCCTTGCCGGCCTTGAGGTTATCCCGCGGCGGAACATCCTCTACAAAGGCCGCGTCCTGACGGAGATGGACATCGACGCCATCCTGGCGCGGCGGCCGCGTCTTGTCCTGATCGATGAGCTTGCCCATACGAACGCGCCGGAGAGCCGACACCCCAAGCGCTATCTCGATGTCGAGGAATTGCTGGCCGCGGGGATCGACGTCTATACGACGGTCAACATTCAGCATATCGAAAGCCTGAACGATGTCGTCGCCCGCATCACACACACGCGCGTGCGGGAGACGGTGCCTGACTCGATCGTCGACAATGCCGACGATATCGAAGTCATCGATCTCACGCCCGACGATCTGATCGCCCGGCTGCGCGAAGGCAAGGTCTATATCGGCGATCGCGCCGCGCGCGCGATCGACAATTATTTTTCGCGCGGCAATCTGACGGCCTTGCGCGAACTCGCTTTGCGCCGAACTGCGCAGCGGGTCGATGAGCAAATGCTCGACTATATGCGCTCGCATGCCATCGAGGGCCCATGGCCGGCCGGCGAACGCTTGCTCGTCGCGATCGATGGTGCGGGGGGCAGTGCTGCCCTGGTGCGGCGCGCACGGCGCTTCGCCGAACATCTGCGCGCACCCTGGACCGCGCTTCATGTCGAGACTTCGCGCGACCTACGCGCCGACGAGGCGGAGCGCAACGCCATCGCCGAAGCGCTGCAACTCGCAACGCGGCTCGGCGGCGTCGCGGTGACCCTGCCCGGCGAAGACGCCGCCACCACCATCCTCGACTATGCGCACACGCATAACGTCACGCATATCCTCCTCGCGCAGACTGGCCAATCCAGATGGCTGAGCTTTATCCGCGGCTCGACGGCGGAGAAGCTGATTCAGAATGCGGGTGGCATCAATATCCACATCGCCTCGGCGGAATCGCGCCGGAAGGAGCAGCGGCTCAGCTTCGAGGTGCCCCGCCCCTCACGCGACTGGGCGGCCTATGCCAAGAGCCTCGGCTTCGTCGCTGCGGCGGGGCTGTTCGCCTTTCTTCTGCGCGAGACGCTCGGCATTTCGAGCGTCGCCCTCGTTTTCCTCATCGGCGTCTTGGCAAGCGCCGTGCGCTACGGCCTATTTCCCTCGCTCGTCGCTGCTTTAGTCGGCGTGCTCGCCTATAATTTCTTTTTCCTGCCCCCGCTTTACACCTTCACGATCACTGATCCCGAGAACGTTGTCGCCCTCGTCGTCTTCGCGATCGTCGCCGTCATCGCCAGCAATCTCGCCGCGCGTTTGCGGGCGCAGGCGATCGCTGCGCGGACGCGCGCGCGCATCACCGAGGAGCTTTATCTCTTCAGCCGCAAGCTCGCCGGCGCGGCCTCGCTCGATGACGTCGTCTGGGCGAGCGTCTACGAGATCGCACTGCTCTTGAAAGTGAATGTCGTACTGTTGCTGCCGAAGGACAGGCGGCTGGATCTCGTAGGCGGCTATCCGCCGGAGGACCAGCTCGACGAAGCGGATTTCGCCGCCGCGCAATGGAGCTTCGAGAAAAATCACACGGCCGGCCGCGGCGCCGACACATTACCCGGCGCCAAACGGCTCTTCATCCCGATGCGGACCGGGCGCGGCGCCATCGGCGTGATCGGCATCGATTCGGATCGGCCCGGGCCTTTGCTGAGGCCCGAGGAAGCTCGCCTGCTCGACTCTCTGTCCGACCAGGCGGCGCTGGCGATCGAGCGCATCCATCTCGCCGCGGATATCGAAAAGGCGCGGCTGGCCGAAGAGACGGATCGGCTGCGGCAGGCTCTGCTGACCTCCATTTCCCACGATTTGCGCACGCCGCTCGCCTCGATCATCGGCTCGGCGACGAGCCTTGTCGCGCATGGCGACGAGCTTGACGCTGCGGCCCGCATGACATTGCTACGCACCATCCAGGAGGAAGGCGAGCGGCTCAATCGCTTCATCGGCAATCTGCTCGATATGACGCGGCTCGAATCCGGCTCGCTCAAACCCAAGGCCGATCTCGTGGACGTTTCGGACCTCGTCGGCGCGGCCCTGCAAAGAGCGAAAAAGATTCTCAAGGATCATAAGATCGAGACGGATGTCGAACCGGGTCTGCCGATGCTGTCTCTCGATATGGTTCTGATGGAACAGGTGCTGTTCAATTTACTCGACAATGCCGCCAAATATGCCCCACCCGGGTCCAAGATCACCGTCGGTGCGCGGCGCGAGGGCGATAAGGTCGCAATCTCGATCGCCGACGAGGGCGAAGGCATTCCGCCGGCCGATTGCGAGCAGATTTTCGACAAGTTCTATCGCGTCCACCGCGGCGACCGTCAGCGCGTCGGCACCGGCCTCGGGCTGGCCATCTGCCGGGGGTTCGTCGAAGCCATGAGCGGCACGATCACCGCCGCCAACCGCACCGACCGGTCCGGCGCCATTTTCACGCTGAAGTTTCCAATTCCGCCAGCGCCAAAGGTGGAGACCCTCGCATGAGCACCCTCTCGGCGCCGCTGCGCGTGCTGGTGGTGGACGACGAACCCGCCATCCTGCGCTTCTTACGGCCGAGCCTGGCGACACAGGGCTATGTCGTCTCCGAGGCCAAAGATGGCCGCAGCGCGCTCGAAGCGATCCGGGCCAAGGCGGCCGATGTCGTCGTGCTCGATCTGGGCCTGCCGGACATGGACGGGCTCGAAATCATCCGCAAATTGCGGGCCGACGGCGAAACCTTGCCGATCATCGTTCTTTCAAGCCGCGAGGCCGAGGGGCTGAAGGTCGAGGCTCTCGATCTCGGCGCCGACGATTATGTGACGAAGCCCTTCGGCATCGACGAGCTTCTGGCGCGCATCCGCGCCGCGCAACGCCATCGTCTTCAGCAGCAGGGCGAAAAAGCTATTTTCCGCAGCGGCGATCTCACCGCCGATCTGGTCCGGCGGATCATTACGGTCCGCGGTCAGGAAGTGAAATTCTCACCGCGCGAATATGACGTCCTGCGCCTGCTCATCGCCCATGCCGGCAAGGTGCTGACCCATCGTTTCATCCTGCGCGAGGTCTGGGGCGGCGACGCGGACGTACAATATCTGCGGATCTACATTCGCGCGCTGCGGCAGAAAATTGAAGCCGACCCAGAGCGCCCGCGACACATCCTGACCGAGACGGGCGTCGGCTACCGGCTCGCCATGCAGGACTAGCCTGTCGCGCGTCAATCGATCCGGCCGAGCCGAACCAATTCCGCCCCGGCGGCACATTTCCTCTCGGAGGAGAGCGAGCGTCTGGCGCAGATGATCGGCCGTTTCCAGATCGGCCAGGAGAAAATGCGCGAAGCGGCGCGGCCCGTGCTGAAGGCGGTCGGCGGCGGTTCAGGGGGCGCGCGCAGGCCAGCGGCGAAGCCGGCCGGACAATGGGAGGAATTCTGAAGCGAGTCGATAATTGGGTAACGAACTTGCGCTTTTATGATTTCACGATCGGAGAAGCCAAATTGGGATTTCACCAACCGTTTACGATAATCGTCCTTGTGCGCCAAAGTCGGGTGGCCGGTCATCGTCATTCCATTTACCATTCCGCTCACTCCGCGTGGCGGCACCAAAAAACATAATGAAGTTCATTGCGTTGGCTCCTCGCTTCAAAAATAACACGATAGGGAGCGTCAGATGAACGAACGCGTGAAGCACCGCTACAAGATTTGGGAGCTCGCCAGAGAGAAATCGCAAGACGCTGAACCGCCGCAGGCCATCCAAGTCGACGAACTCGCGGCAATGATGGCACTTTACGATTACCGGCCTTTGATCGATGTGCAATTGCAAGGCACTTGCAGCCGGCCCAACGGCCCGGCATTGAGCTTCAAGACCACAACGATCGGCACCGACGCGGTCGATCTCGTCTATGACACCAAAATCGGCCAGAGCGCGGACGCCGCGCATAAGCAGTCGCAGGATCTCGCCGAAGGCGCGGACGTGCGGCTCCATCTCGACAAAATCGGCGAACTGGCAGGCGTCGTCACCGCCAAGAAACCGGAAGGTTTCCAAGTCGCGGTGGACGACAAATATAAGCCCGCGGTGCGGGACAAGCTCACTTATATGGCCGCCGAACATGCCGTCGCGGTCGATCACGGCGCGGCGGCGCAATCGGCGGTCACCAAGATCGAGCCTGGCATCAAGAAGTGCAGCTTTCTCGATCACACCGGCACGCTGCGGGACGGCACGATCGTCAGCATCTCCCCCCTCGACGCGCTGATCAGAGCTCGGATCATCCCGCCGATTAAGAGCCGCATCATCCTGCGCCGCACGCGCCAGTACCCGGCGGAGGTCACCCGCGTCTTCGAGATCGGCTTCGCGGTGAAATTCTTCACCCCGCTGCAATGAACGGGGCCGCTGACTGGAGCGGGCGAAGGGAATCGAACCCTCGTATGCAGCTTGGGAAGCTGCCGTTCTGCCATTGAACTACGCCCGCATCGATATCAGGGAATGAATAAACCTATAAGATCTCAATGATTGATATCGAAACGCGCGGATTATCGTCAAAACTTTAAAAAAAGCCAAGGGGCATATAAGCCTGCGGTACTGAATGAAATAATACGCGAATTTAAACGGGGCTGCTCGGCCTTCTAATCCAGAACTCTTTCAATAGACCCATTAGCCACGTGAATTTCGGGCGGAAATTCCTCACGGAGCAAAGCGTCCACTCCACCCAGTTGGACGATCGGGGAGCGAAAAATATCATTTCTTAGAATATCCATAAATTCTCCGAACTCAGGATGCCGCCTATCCCAGATTTTTGCTCTCTGATATTGGCTTGCATTCATTCCTCGTCCCCAATGATCGATCAGCATGAATTGCACGCTATCAACATTGAGTTCTTGCCCAAGCCGGACAAAGTCAGGCATCTCGCGATAGTTGCAAGCTTGCACGACGAACAATATATCGAAACCGCTAAATCCATTCGATGTCTGACGCTTCTCCGATATGAAGCGCAAATTTCGCTTCAATCGTTCAAAATCGCCGCCGCGCCGGACCCATTTGTAGGTTTCTTCTTTTGCTGCATCTATAGAGACCTGCACGCGCGTGACGCGACCTTCCAAATGACAATCTTGCCAAGCCCTTTCATCAAGAAGTACGGCATTTGTGCAGATACCGAGCTTCAAATCAGGCAATGTTTCATCCGTAATTCGCATGATGTCTCGGTAGTGATTGCTGGCAAAAGGATCGCCATCGCTACTCATTACGAGTACCCTTGCGTCCTTGAGCAGCGGTAGAATGAAATTGTCTCGTATATTGTTTAGCTTCTCCTGTTCAGCCTTTTTCGCCAGGATCATGTCATCCCGACAAGATGGGCATGTCAGATTGCAGGATGCATCATATCCGATCTTAACGACCGATGGCCCCTTGGTCGCGACGATGCGTTGATGTTCCAACACGTCATTTATAATGGGGGCCAACCAAGAGTGGCGTTCCTGCTCTATGGTCGGCAGACTCCTGGATACGATGAAGGGGCATTTCTGATGGTCGCAGGCGCTAAAACTGCCATCCAAAATGCCCGCGCGAAACAGTTGAGCTTGTGCGCTGTTCCAAATCTCGTCAAAGCTTTCGTAAAAAATATTCCCGACGTGCTTATTATAGTTCCATGCTGGGCAACAAATATAAACTCCTCCGCCAGCATAGATTTCGCAATAGGTCCAAGGGTTTGAACAAAATTTACCTGCAAAAACGTCCGTCATTCAGCCCACCCGACGTCAGTATCGAGCAATAAACATGAGTCATGTAAGGCATTTCGATAATCCTCGCAATTATTCCTGCTAGAATCAAATTTGCATCGTTGCCCTCTATCGCTACTTGCCTAGCGTAACCATAAGGCCAGTCGGCCGAGTCAGCGAAAGTGCGCCGTGTATCGATCTGTGGCGAGTCACCGGACTATCGACATATTGGAGCGTGTTCCGACCGGAAAAGTCGGCAACTTTTCACGACCACGCTTGCGTCACCTTCCCTCTCCCCATGAGCAAAGCATCGGACCGCGTTTCGGATAAATCCGATGCCGTCAAAATCAATCTCACTCGGCCGTCTGTCCAAGCTGGTACGCGCCGGGCGGGACAAGACCGGGTATCACATAGGCATAGTGGAGCGCGTCGAGCTGAGCCCACAGCACGTCGCATTTGAAGCGCACCGCGGCGATGCAGCCTTCCTGCTCGGCGCGGGTGCGCGCATTGGTCTTGATGTAATTCAGCGCGAATTCGGAATCGCGTGGCGCCTGCGCCAGCCGCCGTTTGAAATAGGCCATGACGCGGTCGTCGACGAAATCGTAATTGGCCAGCATTCCGGCGATACGCTCGCGGTGGATCGCCGGCGC
>JARLIV010000216.1 GCA_031291555.1 Methylovirgula sp.
CGGCAGACCGACGTTGCCGCTTTTGAAACCCTTGAATGTCTCACCTTCGTCTTGGCCGGGCTTGTCCCGGCCATCCACGCGATACGCGACCAGCGCGTCAGAACCCGCCGGCTGCCTCACTCGCTCTTTGATTTGAATCGCGGGCCTTCAATGGCACGGCATGGATGGCCGGGACAAGCCCGGCCATGACGCGCTGCGGGAATCGTTGTCGCGATTACTCCGCCGCAGCCTCGCGGTTGCCGTTGAGCGCCCGCGCGCCGGTCTCGAATTGCATCCGCGCGAGGCGGGCATAGAGCCCGTCCTTGGCGACGAGCTGCACATGGGTACCCTCTTCGACGATGCGGCCCGCCTCCAGAACCAGAATGCGATCGGCCGAGAGGACCGTCGCCAGCCGGTGCGCAATGACAAGCGTGGTGCGGCCGGCCTTCAGCTCCTTCAGCGCCGCTTGGACGAGGCCTTCACTCGCCGCATCGAGCGCAGAGGTCGCCTCATCGAGCAGCAGAACAGGGGCCTCGCGCAGAACGGCGCGAGCGATCGCAAGCCGCTGACGCTCGCCGCCGGAGAGGGTGACGCCGCGCTCGCCGACCTTCATCGCATAGCCTTGCGCCGTCGCGGTGATGAAATCCTGCGCCGCGGCCTTCCGCGCCGCGGCCTCCACCGCCGCCTCGCTCGCCCCCGGCGCGCCATAGCGGATATTATCGGCGAAACTCGCCGCGAAAATCACCGGCTCCTGCGGCACGAGCGCGATGCGCTTGCGCAACTCCGCCGGATCGACCGTCTTGATATCGACGCCGTCGAATTCGACGCGGCCGCCGAGCGGATCGTAGAAACGCAGAAGAAGCTGGAATATCGTCGATTTGCCCGCGCCGCTCGGGCCAACGATCGCGACCGTCTCGCCTGGCGCGACCTTGAACGAGAGATCGTGCAGCGCCGAGACATCCCGACGGCTCGGGTAGGCGAAATTGACGTGATCGAACACGATCGCCCCCCGCGGCGGCGACGGCAGCAGGGCCGCAGGCCGCGGCGCGACGATCCTGGACTTGACCGCCAAAATCTCGCCGATGCGGCCTGCGGCGCCGGCGGCGGCGGAAACTTCGCTCCAGACCTGGCTCAATTCGCCGAGGGCGCCAGCGGCGAGCACGGCATAGAGCACGAATTGCGACAGCAGGCCGCCACTGATACGCCCCGCGAGCACGTCCTGCGCGCCAAGCCAGAGGACCACGACGACGCTGGCGAAGGCTAGAAAGATGGCGATCGCGGTGACGAAGGCACGGGCCAGCGTGGCGACCCGCGCCGCGTCATAGGATTCCTCCACCGCCGCGTCGAAACGCGCATTGGTCGCCGCCTCCGCGCCGAAGGCCTGCATGATGCGCACCGCGCCGAGATTCTCCGTGGCGTAGGCGCTGGCCTCGGCAAGCGTGTCCTGCGCGGCGCGCGAGCGCTTCTTCACCGCGCGCCCGGCAGCATAGAGCGGCAGGACAATGACGGGAATGGCGATCAGCACGAAGGCCGAGAGTTTCGGGCTCGTATAGATCATCAGCCCGACAGCGCCGATGAACATGAAGAAATTGCGCAACGCAATCGAGGCCGAGGCGCCGAAGGTCGATTTCAACTGCGTCGTATCGGCGGTAAGGCGCGAGACGAGTTCGCCGACCCGCGCTCCGTCGAAGAAGCTCGCATCGAGACTCGAAAGATGCCGGAACACCGCGGAGCGCAGATCCGCGACGACGCGCTCGCCCAGCGTCATGACGAGGTAATAGCGGCAGCCGGAGGCGAGCGCGAGCACGCCGACGACGAGAACCATGGCGCCGAAATAGCGGTTTACCGTGCCGGCGCTCTGCGCCGAAAAGCCATCGTCGATCATCAGCCGCACGGCGATCGGCACGACCAGCGTCGCCGCAGCGGCAATCGTCAGTGCCGCCAGCGCGGCGGCGACCCGGCCCTTGTAGCGGGCGACATAGGGAGCCAGCGCCAGCAAGGATTTGGGGGAATTGCGCTTTTTCGCGCCGCCGGCGTCGTCAGCAGTCTGGGGGGCATCGGATGACATTGGAACGCCTTTAAACTGGAACGGTGGAGATGGCCAGAAAATCGTGGCTTTCATGGCCTGCGCCGCGCAGCGGCGGCCGGGCGGCAATGTTGGGGACGCGGCTGAAGGTTGCCCTCGCCACGAGCGGAATGGTAAGCCCCTGCACCTTCCCAAAAAGCTCAAGGACAGTAAGGGTGGCGGGAGATAAAATCCTGGTGACCGGAGCCTCTGGCTTCGTCGGCGCCGCCGTTGCCCGCGCCGCGCTCGCCGCGGGCTTTGAGGTGCGGGCGCTCGTGCGCTCCAGCAGCCCGCGACAAAATCTCGCCGATCTCAAGGTCGAACTCGCCGAAGGCGATATGCGCGATCCGGAGGCGGTCGCGCGCGCCATGGCCGGCGTTAAGCATCTTTTCCATGTCGCAGCCGATTACCGGCTCTGGGCGCCGGACCCGGAGGAGATCCTGCGCACCAATTGCGACGGCACGCGCAATCTGATGCGCGCAGCTCTCAGGGCGGGCGTCGAGCGGGTCGTCTATACGAGTTCCGTGGCGACCATCGCCATTCCCGCCGACGGCGCGCCTGGCGACGAGACGCGCTCGCTGGCGCTCGACAAGGCCATCGGCGCCTATAAGCGCAGCAAGGTCGCGGCGGAGCTGATCGTCAAGGAGATGATCGCCGAAGAGGGATTGCCGGCCGTCATCGTGCATCCCTCGACGCCGATCGGTCCGCGCGATGTGAAACCGACCCCGACGGGGCGGATCATCGTCGAGGCGGCGCAGGGCCGCATGCCCGGCTATGTCGACACCGGGCTCAACCTTGTCCATGTCGACGATGTTGCGGCGGGCCATCTGGCGGCGCTCGAAAAGGGTAAGATCGGCGCGCAATATATTCTCGGCGGCGAGGATGTGCTGCTCTCGAAAATGCTCGCCGATATCGCGGCCTTGACCGGCCGGCGCGCGCCAAAGATAAATGTGCCGCGCCGGCTGTTGTTTCCGCTCGCCGCCTTGGTCGAGGCGCAGGCGCGGGTCACCGGCCGCGAGCCATTCCTGACCCTGGACGGATTGCGCATGGCGAAATATCGGATGTTCTTCTCGTCCGCCAAGGCAGAGCGCGATTTGGCCTACCGGCCGCGGCCCTATAAACAGGGGCTCGAAGATGCTCTCTCTTGGTTCGGCGCCCACGGTTATCTGAAATGAGCGACGCGATCCTACAGCCGGCAACAAAGACCCATCGCGACGAGAATTTTCCCGTCGCCTCGGCGCTCATCGCGCAGGCGCACCGGCCTGTCGTGCTCGCCTTCTACAATTTCGTCCGCGCCGCCGACGATATCGCCGACAGCCCAGAGCTGAGCCCGGACGAAAAGATCGCGCGGCTCGACCGTTTCGAAGCGGCGCTGCTCGGCGGGGACGATGGCGTCGAAGTCGCCAAGCCTTTGCGCGCCGCGCTGACCGCGCGCAAGCTCTCGGCCCGCCATGCGCTCGACCTGATCTATGCCTTTCGCATGGACGCGACCAAGACGCGCTACGCCAATTTCGACGAGCTGATGCATTATTGCGCCTATTCGGCCGCGCCGGTCGGCCGCTTCGTGCTCGACGTGCATGGCGAAAGCGAAACGACATGGCCCGCCAATGACGCATTGTGCTCGGCCTTGCAGATCATCAACCATATCCAGGATTGCGGCGCCGATTATCGCAACCTCGACCGTGTCTATATTCCGCAGGATGCGCTGGCCAAGCATGGCACCGATGTCGCGGCGCTCGCCGCGGACAAGGCGACGCCCGCCCTGCTCGCCTGTCTGCATGAACTCGCGGCGCGTACGGCAAAGCTCGTCGGCGAAGGCCGCACCTTGTCGCCGCAGGTCAAGGATTTGCGGCTGTCGCTCGAAACCGCGGTGATCGGGCGCCTGGCGCAGACGCTTGTCACGCTTCTGCAAAAGCGTGATCCGCTGAGCGAAAAAGTGCATCTAAGCAAGCCCGAGTTCCTCGTCTTAACTCTCGCCGGCATCGGCGATGGTTTGATCGGCCGCGTCAGGGGTGCGCCCGCAGCCGCGACACAAGCGAGGCGCGCATGAGCGTCGCCGAAGCGGCTCCGCCCGCGACCGCGCAGACTCGCGCAAGCGGCAGCTCGTTCTACGCAGCCATGCGCATCCTGCCCCGCGCGCAGCGCGACGGCATGTTCGAGATTTACTCCTTCTGCCGCCTTGTCGACGACATCGCCGACGACGGCGGCCCGCAGGCGCTGCGGCTTCAACAATTGGAGCAATGGCGGCAGGACATCGCCGCGCTGATCGCCGGCAAGATTCCCGGCCCGGAATTCGCGGGGCTCGCCACGGCGATCAAGCAATTCAATCTGCAGAAACAGGATTTCTTCGCCGTGATCGACGGCATGGAAATGGATGTGCGGGAAAACATCCAGGCGCCGGACTGGCAGACGCTCGATCTTTATTGCGACCGGGTCGCGAGCGCCGTCGGCCGCCTCAGCGTGCGCGTCTTCGGCGTGCCGGAGGCGGAAGGCCCGCCGCTCGCCCATCATCTCGGCCGCGCACTTCAACTCACCAATATTCTGCGCGATCTCGACGAGGACGCCGCGATCGACCGGCTCTATCTGCCGCGCGAGGCGCTCATCGCCGCCGGCATTACGAGCACCGATCCAAAAACGGTCGTCACCCATCCCAATCTCGCCGCCGCCTGCGCGCCGGTGATCGCCCGCGCCAAAGCGCATTTCGCCGAGGCCGCCGCGATCATGAAGCGCTGCCCGCGGGCGAGCGTGAAATCACCGCGGCTGATGTACGAAGCCTATCAGATCATCTTCGCCACGCTGCTCGCGCGTGGCTTCGCACCGCCGCGCACCAAGATCCGGCTGCCGCGGCATCAATTGCTCTTCGCCTTGCTGCGCTACGGCCTGTTCTGATGCCCCGCATCCATATTGTCGGCGCCGGCCTTGCCGGACTCGCCGCGGCCTTGCGGCTGGCGGATGGTTCGCGCGGGATCATCATCCACGAGTCCGCCCCCCAAGCCGGCGGACGCTGCCGCTCCTATTTCGATGCGACGCTCGGAATGGAGATCGACAACGGCAACCATTTGCTGCTGTCCGGCAATCATGCGGCGCGGCAGTTCCTGCGCCTCGTCGGCAGCGAGGATCAGCTCGTCGGCCCGGACCAGGCCGAATTCGCCTTCGTCGATCTCGCGACGCGCGAGCGCTGGATCTTGAAGCCGAGCGATGGCGCGATCCCTTGGTGGGTTTTTCAGAAGAACCGGCGCGTGCCGGGCACCGGGCCACTCGACTATTTCGGCGTGCTGCCGCTGCTGACAGCCGCTAAGGGCGCGACGCTGAAGGAGGCAATGGCCTGCAAGGGCCTGCTGTGGCAGCGGCTATGGCATCCGTTCTTCCTCGCCGCGCTCAATACGCAACCCGAGGAAGGCGCAGCCTCGCTCGCCGCGCAACTCTTGCGCGAAACGCTGATGAAAGGCGGCCAAGCCTGCCGCCCGCTGGTGGCTGCACGAGGCCTTTCCACCGCCTTCATCGACCCGGCCCTGCGTCATCTTGAAACAAAGGGCGTCGAAATCGGCTTTGAGCGGCGGCTGTCAGCCATCGCGGCGGAGGGGAGCCGCGTCAGCGGCCTCACCTTCGGCGGCGAGACGGTCGCGCTGGGGCCGGATGACCGGGTCGTCCTCGCCGTTCCGGCACCGGTCGCTGCCGCGCTTTTGCCAGCTTTGCCTACGCCGCAATCATTTCGCGCGATTGTGAACGCCCATTACAAGATCGATCCGCCCCCCGGCCAGCCGCCTATTCTTGGCATCGTGAACGGGACGATGGAATGGCTTTTCGCCTTCCCCGGCCGGCTTTCGGTGACGATCAGCGGCGCCGACCGGCTGATCGCCACCCCGCGGGAGGAGCTTGCGGCCAAAATCTGGTCCGAAATCCAGTCAGTTGCAGAGGTTGCGTCACCGCTGCCCACGTGGCAAATCATAAAGGAAAAGCGCGCCACCTTTGCCGCCACGCCTGAGGAAGAGGCGCGCCGCCCGGATACACGCAGCGCTCTGGCCAATCTCCTGCTTGCCGGGGATTGGACGAATACGGGGGTTCCCGCAACGATCGAAGGTGCCATTCGTTCCGGCTTCTCTGCGGCCGAGGCCCTTTTGGCAGACGGCTGACGCTTGATTTTGACAGAAGGAATTGATCGGAAGTGAGCTTGGACACGTTTGCCGGCAGCAATTTGCGGGCGCCCTCTCTCCCGGAAATCGACGCGGCGGTGAACTCCGGCGCCAAGGCGCTGATCGATGTTCAGCGCGACGATGGGCACTTCGTTTTCGAACTTGAGGCCGACGCGACGATCACGGCGGAATATATCCTCTTTCGTTATCAGATCGGCGAGCCGCCATCGCCCGAGGTCGAAGCCAAGATCGGCAATTATCTGCGCCGCAAGCAGGCCGACAACGGCGGCTGGGCGCTGTTCCATGACGGCGCGCTCGATGTGAGCTGCAGCGTCAAGGCCTATTTCGCGCTCAAGATGATCGGCGACCCGATCGATGCGCCGCATATGAAGCGCGCGCGCGAGGCGATCCTCGCGCATGGCGGCGCGGCGCAGTCGAACGTTTTCACACGCGGTCTGCTGGCGCAATACGGTATTGTCCCGTGGCGCGCGGTGCCTGTGGTGCCGGTCGAACTCATGCTGCTGCCGGAATGGTTTCCGTTCCATATCTGGAAGATTTCCTATTGGGCGCGCACCGTGCTCGTCCCGCTGAGCGTGTTGTTGAGCCTGCGCGCCACGGCGCGTAATCCGCGCAAGATCCACCTCGACGAACTCTTCATCGAGCCGCCGGAGGAGGTACGGCGCTGGCCGAAAGCCAAGCACCAGCGGTTTCCCTGGACGGTGATCTTCGATGGGATCGATAAGATTCTGCGCTTCGCCGAGCCTTATTTTCCCAAGGCGCCGCGCAAGCGCGCTGTCGATAAGGCCGTCGCCTTCGTCACGGAACGCATCAATGGCACCGACGGGCTCGGCGCGATCTGGCCGGCCATCGTCAATTCGGTGCTGATGTACGATCTGCTTGGCTACCCGAAGGATGATCCCAACGTCCTGGCCGCCCGCGCCGCCATCGAGCGGCTCGTCGTCGTCAAGGAGGACGAGATCTATTTCCAGCCCTGCCTCTCGCCGGTGTGGGACACGGCGCTGTCGCTGCACGCGCTGATGGAGGCCGGCGGCGAGGAGGTCGCAAAGCCGATCGGCAAGGCGCTCGGCTGGCTGAAGCCGCTGCAAGTGCTCGATTTAGCTGGGGATTGGGCGGCGATCCGACCTAAGACGCGGCCGGGGGGCTGGGCTTTTCAATACGCCAATGCCTATTATCCCGATCTCGACGACACAGCGGCCGTGGTGCTGGCGATGGATCGTGCACGCAACAGCTCCCTCGCGCCCGCCGGTGCCTATGATGAGTCGATTGCCCGCGGCCTCGAATGGATCGAAGGGATGCAGAGCAAGAACGGCGGCTTCGGCGCCTTCGACGCGGACAATACCTATTATTACCTGAACTACATCCCCTTCGCCGACCACGGCGCCCTGCTCGACCCGCCGACGGCGGACGTCTCGGCGCGCTGCGTCTCGATGATGGCGCAACTTGGCCAGACGCGCGAAAACAACCCGCAACTCGCGCAGACCGTCGATTACCTGCTGAAGGAGCAGGAAGCGGACGGCAGCTGGTTCGGCCGCTGGGGCGTCAATTACATCTATGGCACATGGTCGGTGCTCTCGGCGCTCAATGCCGCTGGGATCGATCATTCCGACCCGGCCTTCAAAAGGGCCGTTTCTTGGCTGAAGCGGATTCAGAACGAGGACGGCGGCTGGGGCGAGGATTGTGCGAGCTACAAGCTCGAGTACACGGGTTATGAGAAGGCCCCGAGTACCGCGTCGCAAACGGCATGGGCGTTGCTAGGCCTGATGGCGGCCGGCGAAGTCAATGATCCTGCAGCGGCGCGAGGGGTTCGCTATCTGCTGGCTGCACAAGAGGGGGATGGGTCTTGGCAGGAAGAGCATTTTACCGGCACCGGCTTTCCACGAGTGTTCTACCTGCGCTACCACGGTTACGCGAAGTTCTTTCCGCTCTGGGCGGTCGCGCGTTTCCGCAATCTGAAGCGCGCGAATCACAACACCGTGTTGGCCGGCATCTAGATCGCCGTATCGTCCTTGCCATTACCGGCATGAAGGCCGAGGCGCGGATCGCGGCCGGCGCCGACGTCTCCGTGATCGCCAGCGGCGGGCGCAGAGAAACCCTCGAATCGGCGCTCGATGATGTCTTCGAAGCCCATGTCGGCGCTGTCCTGAGTTTCGGGATCGCTGGCGGCCTGGCGCCGGGGCTACGGCCCGGCACCGTCCTCATCGCCCGCTCCATCGTCGAGGAAGACGGCGAACAATTCGAATGCGACCGCGCCTGGTCGCAGCGCCTCGCGGCTGCTCTCGGTGGCGCCCCGATCGTCGATATAGCCGGCATCGACCGGCCGGTCACGACCCCGGCGGGCAAGCGGGCCCTGCACCTTTCGACGCGCGCCGCGGTCGCGGACATGGAATCGCATATCGCGGCGCGCTTCGCCGCCGCCCGCAACCTGCCCTTCGCGGCTTTTCGCGTCGTCGCCGACCCCGCCGAGCGGCACGTGCCGCCGGCGGCGCTTGCCGGCATCAGCCAGACGGGGGGCATCGCCGCCGGCCCCGTCCTGCGCGCTTTGGCGCGCGCACCGGGCCAAATCCCGCATCTGGTGAAGACGGCGTTCGATGCGAACGCCGCGTTCGTCTCGCTATTCCGCAGCCGACAGATGGCTGCTGGTGGCGGCTTCGGCTTCTTTGATTTCGGCGAGCTTGTTCTGGACGTGCCGCGAGAAGACGTAATCGGCGGGTCGCTGCCGGTCTAGCGGGATATCTTTCGCCATCGCGCCGTCAGTCCGGATGCCCGCGATGGCGACCTTCAACACTTCCCACGGCTTGGCGAAGGATTCGTTGACAGCGCTTGCCTCGAAGCCGCAATGGACCATGCAGTCGGCGCACTTCTCGTACTTGCCGACGCCGTAGGAATCCCAATTCGTCTCTTCCATCAGTTCGGCAAAGGTCTTGGCGTAGCCCTCGCCCAACAGATAGCACGGGCGCTGCCAGCCGAAGACCGTGCGCGTCGGGTTGCCCCAAGGCGTGCACTCATAGGTGCGGTTGCCAGCGAGATAATCGAGGAAGAGGCCCGACTGGAAGAAGGGCCACTTCTTGCCGCCCTGGCCGCGCTTGAAGATCTCGCGGAACAATTGCTTGGTCTTGGCGCGGTTGAGGAAGTGCTGCTGATCGGGCGCGCGCTCATAAGCATAGCCCGGCGAAACGGTGGCGCCCTCGATATCGAAGCTCTTCATCTCGTCGAGGAACTTGGCGACACGCGCGGGATCGGCGTCGTTGAACAAGGTGCAATTGATGGTAACGCGGAAGCCCTTCGACTTGGCGAGCTTCAGGGCCGCCACGGCGCGGTCGTAGACGCCCTTCTGGCAGACCGAGCGGTCGTGCATCTCCTGATCGCCGTCGAGATGGATCGACCAATTGAATCGCCGATGCGGCTTGAACTTGTCGATCTGCTTTTCGAGCAGCAAGGCATTGGTGCAGACGGTGACGTATTTGCCGCGCGCGAGGCCGCCCTCGACGATCTGCGGCAGCTCCTTGTGCAGAAGCGGCTCGCCACCAGCGATCACCACGACCGGCGCGCCGCACTCGTCCATCGCATGAAGACATTCATCGAGCGGCAGACGCTGATTGAGGATCGGATCGGGATAATCGATCTTGCCGCAGCCGGCGCAGGCGAGATTGCAACGGAACAAGGGCTCCAACATGAGAACCAGCGGAAACCGCCGCCGGCCTTGAAGCTTCTGGCGGAGAACGTAACCGCCGATTTGCACCGCCTGCAGGAACGGAATAGCCATTGAGTGCCGGCTCCTATGTAAGTGGCTCGGTTTGTTTAAGCGGAAGACGCGAGGAATTCAAAAGGTAACCGGAATTCAACGATTTCTTGAACGCCGGGCAAAACCGCGACGTCCACCGGCCCCAGCCCCCGCAGAGCTTCGATGACCCCTTCGACCAAAACCTCCGGTGCCGAAGCGCCGGCTGTCAAGCCTATGGTGTTTGCCCCACGCAGGAGATCGAGGTCAAGCTCGTCTTTGTCGGCCAGCAGATAGCTCGGCACCCCCGCCTGCGCGCCGATTTCGCGTAAACGATTGGAATTAGAGCTATTTTTGGCACCAATGACGAGGATGACATCGACCAGCCGGCTCAGCGCCCGCACCGCCGCCTGGCGATTTTGTGTCGCGTAACAGATATCCTTCGTTTCCGGGCCGACGACATTCGAAAAGCGCCGTTCAATGGCCTCGATGATTGCTTTCGTGTCGTCGACGCTCAGCGTCGTCTGGGTGACATAGGCGACCGGCGTATCCTCGGCAAGCGCGAGCGCAGCCACATCCGCCTCACATTGGGCGAGATGGACGGGGCCGTCGACGCGCCCCAGCGTGCCCTCGACCTCGGGGTGCCCGGCATGACCGATGAGAATCAGCGCGCGGCCTTCTTCGACGTAGCGTGCGGCGTGGGCGTGAACCTTGGCCACGAGCGGACACGTCGCATCGAAAACAGTGAGATTGCGGCGCCGTGCCTGGCGCTCGACGGCCCGCGAAACGCCATGCGCGCTGAACACTGTCGGCGCCCCGCGCGGCACTTCGGCCAAGCTCTCGACGAAGCGGGCGCCGCGGGCCTTCAAGTCCGCAACCACATGGCCATTGTGCACGATCTCATGGCGCACATAGACCGGCGTGCCATATTTCTCGAGCGCGCCCTCGACAATATCTATGGCCCTCACTACACCGGCGCAAAACCCTCGCGGCTGGGCCAGAATGACCTTCATTCACCACCCCAAGATATTGACCGCCCAGGAAGAGACGACGAAGAAGAGACGACGAAGACAAGAGCTTGCTTTTTTCGAACCGCGCGCTTTTAAGGATGTCCCCGGCAAGGTCACCTTTGCTGAAATTGTACCCTTTGCCAAAACTCAAAACAGTTCAGTTAAGGCAGCCCTGCGCGAATAAGCCATCGCAAAATTGGCTTTCGAGCCGAAATTGCGGCGCTCTTGCAAAGATGCCACACATTTTTGACCGTTGATGTTGGGAAGACATGGATAATCAACCGAACAGCGCCACGCCGGGCCAAGCCCCGCAAATCGGGTTCATTGGCCGCGCGATCGTCGCTCTGGTGGAAATATGTTCGCGTTCGGCCTGGACGGTGATCGTGGCGGCGCTGATCGTCGCCGGCGGCAGCGCCTATTACGCCGCGACGCATTTCGCCATCAACACCAACACCAACGATTTCCTTTCGGCAAAGTTGCCCTGGCGGCAGCGGCTGGCGGAGCTCGACAAGGCCTTTCCTCAGCGCAACGACGACATCATCGTCGTCATCGACGGCAAGACGCCGGAACTCGCCGAGGTCGCGGCGCAGGAGCTTTCGGCGCGCCTAACGACCCGGCCAGACCTCTTCGAAAGTGTCACCCGGCCTGACAGCGGGCCCTACTTCGACCAGGTCGGGCTGATGTTCGAGCCGGTCGCGGGGGTTCAGCGCAGCATCGGCGGCCTGATGAAGAGCGAGCCCTTCCTCGCCGCCCTCGCCTCCGATCCGAGCCTGCGCGGCGTCATGGACGCCTTCGCTTATATCAACCGCGGCGTTCGCTCGGGCGCCGGCACATTCGACGATTTCGCCCGCCCGGTCGTTGTTCTCAGCGGAGCGCTGGAAGATGTCCTCGCCGGCCGGCAGAGCTTCTTCTCCTGGCAGACTCTGTTCAGCGGCAATAAGCCGGATCCGCGCCAGCTGCGCCACTTTCTGTCGATCAAGCCCGTTCTCGATTACGCCGCGCTGCAGCCCGGCCTCGTGCCGTCAAATTTCATCCGTCAAAGCGCCAAGCAACTAGGCCTGACACCGCAGAACGGCGTCAATGTGCGGCTCACAGGCCCGGTGCCGCTCGCCGACGAGGAATTCTCGACGGTCAAGGAGGGCTCCGGGCTCAACGGCGCCCTCACCGCGCTCATCGTGCTCTTCATTATCTGGCGGGCGTTGCGCTCGGCCCGCATCGTGCTCGCGGTCGCCATCGGCGTTATTGTCGGCCTGTGCGTAACGGCGGCGGTCGGCCTCCTCATGGTGAAGGCGCTGAACCTGATCTCGATCGCCTTCGCGGTCCTTTTCGTCGGCATCGGCGTCGATTTCGGCATTCAGTTCAGCGTCCGCTATCGCCAGGAGCGTTTCACCCATCCTGATTTTCAAACGGCGCTGCGCTCCGCGGCGGTGCGGGCCGGGCGGCCGCTGGCCCTTGCCGCGGCGGCGACGACCTGCGGCTTTTATTCCTTTCTGCCGACCGATTACCGCGGCGTCTCCGAGCTCGGGCTCATCGCCGGCACCGGCATGATCATCGCCTTTTTCTCGTCGGTCACCGTTCTGCCGGCGCTGTTGACTGTGCTGAAGCCGCCGGCCGAGCAGGAAGGGGTCGGCTATAAATTCCTGGCGCCTGTCGACGATTTTCTCGCCAAGCATCGCTATGCCGTAGTCATCGGCACGCTGGCGGTCGCGCTTGCCGGCACGCCGCTGCTCGCGCACCTGCGCTTCGATTTCAATCCGCTGAACCTGCGCGCCAAGGACACCGAGGCGGTGATGACGCTCGACGATCTCACGCACAGCCACGATCCGGCGGCGAATGCGATCGACATTCTGGCGCCGAACCTCGACGCGACGAAACCGCTCGTCGCCAAACTGGAAAAGCTGCCGCAAGTCGCCAGCGTGCTCACTCTCAACAGCCTCGTGCCCACGGACCAGGACAAGAAGCTGCCGATCATCGAACATGCGGCAAAATTTCTGCTGCCGCTGTTCGATCCGACCCGCCGCATCGATCCGCCGAGCGATGCCGATGACATCGCCGCGATGAATGCGGCGGCCCTGCAATTCGATATGACCACCAAGGGCCTTAAGGGCCCCGGTGTCGACGCGGCCCGCCACCTTGCCGATCTCATGCGCCAATTGGCGAGCGCCCCGCCGGAGAAACGCGTGGCCGCCCGCGCGCTGCTGCTGCCGCCGCTCAATGTGATGCTCGAGCAATTGCATCGCTCGCTGGAGGCGAAGCCGACGACGGTGGCCGACATTCCGCTCAGCTTGAGGCGCGATTGGGTGAGCGCGGACGGGCAGGCGCTGATCTCGGTGGCACCGGCGGGCGATCAGGACGACAACGACGTGATGAAGCGGTTCGCCAAGGCGGTCGAGGCTGTCGCACCGAACGCGACGGGTGAGCCGATCGCCATCCAGGAATCGAGCGACACCGTGATCCGCGCCTTCATCGAGGCGGGCATCTGGGCGCTGCTCTCGATCAGCGTCTTGCTGTTCATCGTCCTACGCCGCGTGACCGACGTTCTGCTCACACTCGTTCCGCTGCTGCTCGCCGGGCTCGTGACGCTGGAACTCACGGTTCTGCTGCACATGCCGCTCAACTTCGCGAATATCATCGCGCTGCCGCTGCTGCTCGGCCTCGGCGTGGCGTTCAAGATCTATTTCGTGATGGCCTGGCGCGCAGGGACGACGAACCTTTTGCAATCGAGCCTGACGCGCGCCGTCTTCTTCAGCGCAATGACCACGGCCACCGCCTTCGGCAGCCTGTGGCTGTCGCATCACCCCGGCACATCGAGCATGGGCAAATTGCTGGCCATGTCGCTCGTCACAACACTTTGCGCGGCCGTACTCTTCCAGCCGGCCCTGATGGGGCCGCCGCGCAAAAAGCACGGCGAACTCGCGACCTGAAACCACGCGCGCACGAAACGGCTATGGCAGAAATTGTGCAAGATTTGGCGCTCCAAATCTTGCACGATGTTGTTGCTTTTTGTTCCTGATCGTTGCGGTTCTGCGCGCCGCGCGCAATATCCGGGTCGCAACCACGGTTTTTCCGCGTGCATGACGCGCGTCAATCGCGAATTCATTAACCCTCCTTCCATATAGAAAAGAGAATCAGAGCCTGTGCATGAGGCACCAGGCAGCGGTCACGCGGGCAAAGTTCGCGACGGGATCGTTTCGATGAACCAGCAACAAGCCATCGCCGCGCGCCTGCAATTCCATTGCATCGATATGGCCACGCGCGACACGCTGCGCGCCTTGCGCGGCGACCTGCTGCCGTTGTTGCCGGAGATACTCGACAGATTCTATGCGCATGTGCTCAAAATTACACTGACGGCGCGACTCTTCACGAGCGAGGCGCATGTCCAACATGCCAAGGCCATGCAGCTCCGGCACTGGGCGCTGCTGTTTCAGGGCCGTTTCGACGATGAATATATCGCGGCCGTCACCCACGTTGGCGAAGCGCATTATCGGATCGGCCTCGAACCACAGTGGTATATCGGCGCCTATGATTTCCTGCTCGGGGAACTTCTCGATGCGATTGCATCCAAGCACAGCAGGAAACTGTTTCAGCGGCCTTCCGAAAGCGGCATCGTCGCGCTGCAAAAGGTGGTGACGAAAGCCATTATGCTCGACATGGACTATGCGATCGCCGTCTATCTCGAGGCCGGCAAGCGCGAACGGGCGCTCATCGATCGCCTGGGAAGCACCCTCAAGGATTCCGTCGGCACGATCGTCACGTCCCTCTCATCGGCGGCAACGGAAATGCATGGCGCCGCTGAAGGGCTCACCCAGTCGGCCGAAACGACCATGGGCCGGGTCGGCGCCGTCGCCACCGCCACCGAGCGGACATCGGACAATATCCACGCCGTCGCGACGGCAACGGAGGCGGTCGCGGAAGCAATTTCGGAGATCAGCCGGCAGGTCGAAACCGCATCGACAGTGACGGCGAGAGCTGTCGCCATCAGCGGCGAGACGGTCACCAAGATGGGAAAATTGTCGGCGGCCTCCGAGCAGATCCGCACGGTTCTCGATCTCATCAACAGGATCGCAGGCCAGACCAACCTGCTTGCGCTCAATGCGACGATCGAGGCCGCCCGCGCCGGCGAGGCGGGCCGCGGATTCGCCGTTGTCGCGCAGGAAGTGAAGACCCTTGCGAGCCAGACCAGCGGCGCGACCGTAGACATCGGCGCGCAGATCGACGAGGTGCGCAGCCTGATCGCGGAAACCGCGACGGGAATCGGTGCTATCGCCGAAGTCGTCCGGCAGATCAACGGCATCGCCGACGCCATCGCCTCCTCGATGCACAAGCAGGACGCCGCGGCCAAACAGATTGCCGCGACCATCCAGCAAATCTCGCATGGGACGGCGGAAGTTTCGGAGAGCATGAGCGACGTCAACCGCGCCGCCGAGACGACCGGCTCGGGCGCGTCGCACGTCCTTTCTTCGGCGCGCGATCTCGCAACCCAGGCCGGGCGCCTGCAAAAGGATGTTCTCGATTTCCTGTCGCAGGTCGCCGTGGCCTGACGGAGCGCGCGCCGAGCACATGCGGCCGCGCGATCAATCCTCGTGCAATTCGCCGATGTGCTTTTGCGAATAGAGCTGGATGCCGACCTGTTTGATCAGCTCTTGCTGCGTCTCGAGAAAATCGATGTGCTCTTCCTCATCCTTCAGCAGATCGTCGAAGAGTTCCTTCGACACATAATCGCGGACGGAGAAGCTATAATCGGCGGCCTCGGTATAAAGCCGGTGGGCGTCGCGCTCGGAGGCCAGATCGGCGGCGATGATCTCTTCCACCGTCTGGCCGATCCGCAGGGGATCGAGCACCTGAAGGTTGGCAAAGCCATCGAGAAAGATGATTCGCTGGACGAAGCGATCGGCGTGCTCCATCTCCTCGATCGATTCCTTACGCCACTTCTTGGCGAGTTCCTTATACCCCCAGTTATCGAGCACGCGGTAATGCAGCCAATATTGGTTGACCGCGGTCAGCTCGCTGCGAAGACCGCGATTGAGATATTCGATGACTCGCGCGTCGCCCTGCATGGAAATAGCTCCCCTGTTTGAACGGCCGGACCCTAGCGTGCTTTCCCGCCTGATGGAATTATCCGCCCGATGGAGAAATCGCGCCATTTCAGGATACGGATCGTGTTCCTGTTGAAGAGATTAAAAAGCCTTTCCGGAACACGCTCGCGCGGGCGACGGGATCAACGGATCTAGCGCCCGCTCAGGCAGCGGCGCAGCCCGAGCAACCCGCCTCGCAGGAGCCCGCCTCATGCGAGTGCGCGTGGCGATGCTCGTCGCGATGCATGGCGACAATGGTCGCCTCCGTGCTCCCTGCCGGCCCAATGCCCGCGCCTGCCTGCGTCAGGGCGTCATCGATGATGGCGCGCACCGTCGCATAGCACCGCCCGCAGTTCGGCCGGCAGCCGAGGCAGCGATAGACGGCCCCAGGCGTCCGCGGCGATTTCTCACTATGAATTGAAGCCTTGACGCTCGTATCGGAAATCGCGTTGCAGGAACAAATGATCATTTTC
>JARLIV010000217.1 GCA_031291555.1 Methylovirgula sp.
CACGGGATGGAATTTTGGGCGCGCGATGCACTTGCAATCGCGCGCTCATCGCTTTAGGTTCCGCCGACAAATCGGCCGCCATAGCTCAGTTGGTTAGAGCGCTAGATTGTGGATCTAGAGGTCCCCCGTTCGAGCCGGGGTGGCGGTACCAAAAATAACACTATTTTTCAATAGGTTATATTGAGGTCGAGCGCAGAGCGGTTATAGCCCACCTCACACACTCCGCGCCGAAATAGAGACGCACTGCGAACCCGCTCGCTCGTGCGCCCACATTCAATTGAATTTGCGGTAACTGCCGCCTTCCGATTTCAGCTTGCTCCAATCACCCAAACACACCTACTGGTCGCCGACTACACCGTACACTTCATTGCCGCACTGCACTTTGTACGCTGCACCATCGCGACGCGCCCTCCTATTTGATTTGGTGCATCTCGCAGACTCGGCTACCATTCGTTTCGTATTAAGTGTATCGATGTTAGCCAGCGAAGCGCACTTCGCAACAAAACCTAATATTGGGATGCAATAGCCATGATTTTCGAAACCTTTTCCTTTCGAAAACGACGCGAGACGCATGGGGAGCCGGACGTTTACAGTTACGATGTTGCGCCAGAGCATCTTAGACACCAGATATGTATGACGTTTTGTGAAGGGATCGGCCATTTTGAGATGCCATCGGCGTATTCGTGGGACCACGTTCCTAATGCAAACAAACAATGGGAAACAATAGATAAAATATGCAGAAAAGAGCTTTACTCGTATCTACAATACACAAGAGAGTCTAATTTACTACAGCGCTTTTACAATTACATCATGGGTATAAAAAATATAGACGAATTCTTGAGCGCTGTTGAAATTGGCTGCATCATGCTCGCGGCGGTAAAAGACGACTATGGAGCAAAAGACGCTAGAGGCGCAGAACAACGCGGCGACCACGCTCTTGAAGAAATCAATCAACGCTTCGAACAACACGCTATTGGTTACCGTTTCGAAAACATGCGGCTAATCCGTGTTGATTCAAAGCTTACGCATGCGGAAATCATCAAACCAGCCTTGAAACTCTTGACGGCCCCTCTTTTCGCCAAGGCAAACGACGAATTCATGACTACTCACTCCCATTATCGCATGGGAAACCACAAGGACTGCGTAACCGCAGCAAATCGCGCATTCGAATGTATGCTTAAGGCAATTTGCGATGCAGAAAGCTGGGATTATACGAAAGGTGATCGAGCAGCGGATTTGGTGACGAAAGTGACAACCAATGGCTTATTTACACATGAGTTTGATAAAAGCTTCTCAGCTTACGTCGCGATGCTAAAGGCGGGCCTGCCGACCGTGCGAAATGATGCGGGTGCTCATGGTGAAGGAACGGCGGCTGTTGCTGTCACCCCGCAAATTGCTCGTTACGCCATCAATCTCACTGCTACCAATATCCTGTTTCTCGGCGAATCATACATGGCGCTCAAGGGCCGCTAAGATCTTAGGAAAGGCTCCCGAGCGGCCCCCCTCGCGCCTCCCCCGCTGTTCGCGCTGGCGGGCCGCCGCCGGATATGCCACCTTTTCCGTACGCAACCCGCCGCCCCGGTTTCCGAGGCCATCCACGCGAGATCTTCGAAGGATGACGGCAGAAACGGCAGACGCTCCGCTCGCCAACTCCGCGCGGATTTTCATCTCCTATTCGCGCAAGGACCTCGCCTTCGCGGAGCGGCTGGCCGCCGCGCTCGTCGAAAAGACCTTCGAGCCCTTCATCGACAAGACCGATATCGCGCCGGGCGAGCCGTGGCAGGAGCGTCTCGCGGGCCTCATCGCATCCGGCGATTCCGTGGTTTTCGTCGTCAGTCCCGATTCGGCGGCCTCGCAGATCTGCGGCTGGGAGGTCGCGGAAAGCGCCCGGCTCGGCAAGCGCATCCTGCCCTTGGTGGCGCGCGCCACACCGCCTGACGCCGCCCCGCAGGAACTGGCCAAGCTCAACTGGATCTTCGCCACCGACGCCGACGATTTCGACGCCGCGCTCGACAAACTCGCGGCGGCGCTGACGACCGACCTGCCCTGGGTGCGCGAACATACGCGACTCGGCGATCTGGCGCGGCGCTGGGACGCAGAGGGCCGCTCGAACGCCGCCGTCCTGCGCGGCGCCGACATCGAGGCCGCCGAAGCCTGGCTCGCCGCCCGCCCCGCCGAAGCCGCCGAGCCCACCGAATTGCAGGCGGCCTTCATTCAGGCCAGCCGCCGAGCGGCCTCCACCCGGCAACGACGAATCGTCGCCGGATCGATCGGCGCCGCGCTGTTCTCGCTCGCGCTCGCCGGCTGGGCGCTGATCAATCGTCAGGAGGCGGTCACGCAGCGTGAAGCGGCGAATGTCGCGCGAAACGAAGCCGTAACGCAGCGCGATCTCGCCGAAACCGCGCAGAAGGAAGCGGTAAAGCAGCGCGACGCCGCCGAGGCCGCCCGCGACCGCGCCGAAAAAACGCTCGCGGCCGCGACCGGGACCGCGCAAAGCCTCTCCGTCGATCTCGCCCATCGCTTCCGCGACGAACAGGGCATCCGCAACGAAATCGTGCAATCCATCCTCGCCAAGTCCAAGGCTCTGCTCGATCAGCTGGAAAAATTCAATCCGCCGACCGACGCCGCCGCGCTCGCCCGAATCGAGGCCTTGTCGCAAATGGCGCTGACCCTCGGCGGGCGGGGCGACGAATCCGGCCTGCGGTCGAGCGTCGAAGCCTATGACATCGCCAAGGCTTTGCGCGACCGGAGCCCCGAAACGCCGGCCATCGACAGCGCCTTCGCCCATGCCGCCGAAATTCGCGCCGAAATGCTCTATGCCCGGAACGATCCGGCCGGCCCCCTGATATTCGCCGCCGAGGCGGACAAGGCCTATGGGGCCTGCGCCGCGCAGGATCCCGCTCAGGCGCAATGCAGCTTCGATCAGGTCAATGTGCGCGGCTGGGGCGGCAATATTCTCAACCAGCAAAAAAACTACGATGCCGCCATCGCCGCCTATCAATCCGCGACGGACCTGGCCAATCGCTTCGCGCAGCGCGCGCCCGGCCATGGGCTCGAAATCGACAAGCTCGTCGCGGCGCTGCACATGAACGCGGGCAACGCCTTTCTCGGCAAGGGCGAGCTCGATCAGGCGCTGCAACAATACGAATCCGCTCGGGCCTTCATGGAGAAGCGGGCGCAACAGCCCGACGCCGCGACCTCGGATCTCACCGCGCTCGCCAATACCTATAATTCGCTCGCCAAGACGATTGATTTGCAGTTGCGGCAGCAACCCGACCGCAGGCGGGCGGCGCAGGAGCTGTTATACCTCGCCGGCGCCCGCGATCTCATCCAGAGGGTTGCGACCGCCGATCCGAACAACGCCTCGTTCAAGAACCTGACCGCGCTGCTCC
This sequence comes from Methylovirgula sp., assembly GCA_031291555.1. GTDB lineage: Bacteria > Pseudomonadota > Alphaproteobacteria > Rhizobiales > Beijerinckiaceae > Methylovirgula. Next base: position 3,393 of record JARLIV010000217.1, read on the forward strand.
AGAGCAATTTCGCCAACGCCTGCGCCAATTTCGGCTTGCCGCAGGAAGCCTCCGCCTGCCTGCGGGCCGCCCGCGCGGCGGCGAACTGACGCCGGTACTCCGCAAAAAGGACGAAAGGCGCGAAAAGTCCTTGGCGCGCGCATGTTCCTTGGCTATGCCGATTCGGCTGAACCTTTTGCCCCGGCGCCCCATTCGTGAGCTTCCTGGCATGTGTGAGCTTCTTGGAATGAGCGCGAATGTCCCGACCGACATTCGCTTTTCCTTCGCCGGCCTCGCCCGGCGCGGAGGCGGCGCGGGCCCGCACCGCGACGGCTGGGGCATCGCCTTTTACGAGGGCCGCTCGGCGCGCGCCTTCCATGACCCGGAGCCGGCGGCGAGTTCCGACATCGCCCGCTTCGTCGGCTCGCATCCCATCAAGAGCCGGACCGTCATCGCCCATATCCGGCAGGCCAATCGCGGCCGCGTGACGCTCGCCAACACCCATCCCTTTTCCCGCGAACTGTGGGGCCGCATCTGGACCGTCGCCCACAACGGCCAGCTGCGATGCGTAAAAACCTTGCCGCTCGAC
>JARLIV010000218.1 GCA_031291555.1 Methylovirgula sp.
GCCGCTGATCTCGCGCAATTCGTCGTCGACGCCGAGTTCCTTGCGGCGGGCTTCGAGTTCCGCCTCGAGCTTGGCGAGATAGCCGCGCGCCCGGTTCTGAATTTCCTCCGCCGTGTCGGCGTCGAAGCCCTCGATCGAGGCAAGCTCGGAGGGTTCGACGAAGGCAAGCTCCTCGACCGAGCGGAAGCCTTCCGAAGCCAGCAACTGGCCGACGACCTCGTCGACATCGAGCGCCTTCATGAAAATATTGGTGCGTTCGACGAATTCCTTCTGCCGCCGCTCGGATTCCTCAGCTTCGGTCAGGATGTCGATGTCCCAGCCAGTGAGCTGCGAGGCAAGGCGCACGTTCTGGCCGCGCCGGCCGATGGCGAGCGAGAGCTGATCGTCCGGCACGACGACCTCGATGCGCTCGGAATCCTCGTCGAGCACGACCTTGACGACTTCCGCTGGCTGCAGCGCGTTGACGATGAAGGTCGCGGCATCCGCCGACCAGGGGATGATGTCGATCTTCTCGCCCTGCAATTCATTGACGACCGCCTGGACGCGCGAACCGCGCATACCGACGCAGGCGCCGACCGGGTCGATCGAGGAATCGCGCGAGATCACCGCGATTTTTGCGCGGGATCCAGGGTCGCGGGCGACCGCCTTCACCTCGATCACGCCGTCATAGATTTCCGGCACTTCCTGGCGGAAGAGCTTGGCCATGAATTGCGGATGCGTGCGCGAGAGGAAAATCTGCGGCCCGCGCTGCTCGCGGCGCACGTCGTAGACATAGGCGCGCACCCGGTCGCCGGGGCGGAATTGTTCGCGCGGAATCATTTCATCCCGCCGGATCGTCGCCTCGCCGCGGCCGAGATCGATGATGACATTGCCATATTCGACGCGCTTGACGACGCCGTTGACGATCTCGCCGATCCGGTCCTTGAACTCCTGATATTGGCGGTCGCGCTCGGCCTCGCGCACCTTCTGAACGATCACCTGCTTGGCCGATTGCGCGGCGATGCGGCCGAAGTCGAAGGGCGGCAGCGTTTCGGCGATCCAGTCGCCGACCTGGGCGGCGGGGTTCTTCTTGCGCGCCTCGGTGAGGGTGATCTCCTTGGCGTCATTGTCGATCTGATCGACCACTTGCAGCAGGCGCGAGAAGCGCACTTCGCCGGTCTTGGGATTGATCTCGGCGCGCACTTCCGTCTCCTGCCCATAGCGGGAGCGGGCGGCCTTCTGCATCGCGTCCTCCATGGAGGCCAGCACGATCTGCCGGTCGATGGATTTTTCGCGCGCGACCGCATCGGCGATCTGCAGAAGTTCGAGCCTGTTGGCGCTGACGGCCATGGAAGTTCTCCTTGAAATCGGGCGGCGTCTTTCTGCGCCCGCCCGGGTTAGCTCTTGGCTTTTTTCGGTGCCGATGTCTTGGCTGCTGGCTTGCGCTTCGGCCCGGCGAAGCGGCCGGGGCCGCGCCGGGGCGCCGCATCCACCTCCACGCCTTCCGTTTCGGCATGTTTCGCCGCGCGCAAGGCGGCGCGGATCAGTTCCTCGGTGAGGATCAGCTTGGCTTCGGCCATGTCGGCGAGCCGCAGCGTCACCTCGGGGTTTTCGTCGGGCTTGGCGTCGGTGCGGCGCAGCTTGGCCTGCATCTCCGCGCCTTCGCCTTCGAGGCTCTCGATCAGGCCGCGAAACCTTTTGCGGCTGCCGACCGGCGCCACCATTTCGATCTTCGCCTCATGCCCGAGGGCGCGGAGAAAATCCGAGGCGCGCACCAGCGGCCGGTCGATGCCCGGCGAGGAAATCTCCAGCCGATAGCCGCCGGGGATCGGATCCTCGACATCGAGCACCGGCGAGAGCGCCTGGCTGACAATCTCGCAATCCTCGACCGACATGCTGCCGTCCGGCCGCTCGGCCATGATCTGCACCGTCGCGCCCGCCTGGGCCGAGAGCTTCACCCGCACGAGGCGAAAGCCGAAATCGGCCAGCACCGGCGCGCTCACTGCCGCGATGCGCGCGGCGAGGCCGGTCTCCGAGGTAAAGCGCTTTTCGTCCAATGCGGCTTGCAAGCTCATCCCATTTGCGAGGCGGGCGCGTGTCTAGGCGCCCGTAATACGTTGATTTCTATTGCTTTCTCAGCGGCGCGCCAGCGCCCCGCCGGCGGCAATAAAAAAGAGCGGGTCCGGCGGGCGGCCCACTCTCAAAACTCGATCACCGGACGATGACCGCTATGAGAAACTCAACTAGGCGCTATATACGCTGATTGGCGGATTTCGCAAGGCCGCGCGGGCTTGAGGCGCAGAAAAGCTGCACATTCGCTGCATGAGAAAATGCGAGATCGGCGGGAATAAATCCGTCGTCGCCTGAGTCTCCTGATCGATGCGTTGAGCAGGGGAGACCAGAATGCCTAACAATGACGATCCGTCGCGCCGCAAAGTTCTTGAGTGCATGACTTGGGCCGGGACCGGGGTGCTTTGGACTTTTGCCGGCGGCGTGCCGAAATCGCTCGGTCTGCTTGGTGATCCTGCCGTCGCGGCGGAGGCCAGCGCCTTCACTTTTCTGCAGATTTCCGACAGCCACATCGGCTTCAACAAGGCCGCCAACCCGCATGCGCTCGATACGCTGAAGGAGGCGATCGGCAAGGTGAAGGCTTTGCCGGTCAAGCCGGCCTTCATGATCCATACGGGCGATATCACGCACCTCTCGCTGCCGGAGCAATTCGACACCGCCGCCCAACTCATCGGCGAGCCGGGTCTCGACGTGCATTACGTGCCCGGCGAACACGACCTTATCGATGCAAATAACGGCAAGCTTTATCTCGATCGCTACGGCGCTGGGAAAAAGGGCGCCGGCTGGTATTCCTTCGACCACAATGGCGTGCATTTCGTCGGTCTGGTCAATGTCGTCAATCTGAAGGCGGGCGGTCTCGGTTATCTCGGGGCGGAGCAGCTCGCTTGGCTCGCCGACGACCTCAAAGGCAAGCCGGATTCAACGCCGATTGTCGTCTTCGCACATATCCCGCTTTGGACCATCTATGCCGATTGGGGCTGGGGTACGGACGATGGCGCACAGGTGCTGCAGCTTTTGCGGCGCTTCGGCTCGGTCACTGTGCTCAACGGCCACATCCATCAGATCATCCAAAAGGTCGAAGGCAACGTCACCTTCCATACTGCGCGTTCGACCGCTTTTCCCCAGCCGGCACCCGGCACGGCGCCATCGCCCGGTCCGATGAAAGTGCCCGAAGAGCAGTTACGCCGGTTCCTGGGCCTTACCAGCGTCGCCGTCAAATTCGGAGCGCAACCGCTCGCCATTACCGACACGACGTTGGCAGATGGCTAGCCCGGAATGGAGAAATTTATGCGTGCGAAGCTGATCTTCTGGGTTTTCGCTTTGCTGGTAAGTGCCGGCATTGGACCGGCTCTCGCTGCCGATGCGAGCGTTTCAATCTCGAATTTCACGTTCCACCCGGCCGACCTCCAAATCAAGGCCGGGAGCACGGTGACGTTCAGGAACGACGACGATATTCCGCATCGCGTCGCCGCTGAGGACGGTAGCTTCTCGACCAAGGCGCTCGACTCGGACGACAAGGCAACCATCACATTTGCGAGGCCTGGCGTATTCCCATATTTCTGCACCATCCATCCGCATATGCGAGGTAAGGTCACGGTCACGCCGTGAATCTTTCCACGTGGGGGATTTCAGGACATCGATTTGGCGAGCAGCGACCAGGCGGCGGCAGAACGTTTTCGGCAAATCGTCGTGCCGCACCTTGCGGATGCGCTGGCGCTCGCGCGCTGGCTCACTGGCAATGCGCATGATGCTGAGGATGTGGTGCAAGAAGCTTCTATGCGGGCATTTGCGGCGATCAATTCCTATGAGGGACGCGGCGCTCGCGCGTGGCTCTTGAGTATCGTGCGCAACACTTGTTTCACCTGGCTGGCGAGGAACCGGCCGAAAGACCTCGTTCTGGTCGGCTCCTCCGCGGATCTGAACGAGACGGAGGCCGGGCTCCAGGAAGACCCTGTGCTCAATCCCGAGGCGGATCTCATCAGAAAAGCGAATGTTGCGGCGATCGAGTCGGCGCTTGGCGCGCTGCCGCAACCCTATCGGGAAGTGCTTGTGCTCCATGACATCAATGATCTGAGCTACAAAGAGATCGCGGCGATGATCTCCATTCCGATCGGGACCGTCATGTCGCGTCTGTCGCGCGCGCGTAAACAGCTCGCTGCACAAATCGGGCAGGCCCTGCCATGACAGATATCGCGCCCTCGGACTATCTGCTTCTGCACGCGCTCGCCGATCAGGAATTGGACGCGGCCACGGCCCTGTTACTCGAGGCGCGGATCGCGGCCGAGCCGGCTCTCGCCACGGAATATGCGCGCATCCTCGCGCTGAAGGAGCGCGTCAAGAGCTTGGGCAAGCCCCAGGTTTCGGAAGATTTTGCCGCCCGCATCGCCGCGATCGGCTCAGACGCGGAGCCGGCGCCACGGCGCACGCGGATTTTGTCTTTGGATCATCCAAGCTGGCGCGCTCTTGCCGCATCCGTCGTGCTGGCGGTCTTTATCGCGAGTGGCGGCACTTATCTCGTCATGTCGCCACGTGGCGACACCGTTGTTGAAGACGAGATCGCCAACGGACATCGCAGGAGTCTTCTTGCA